>DASZZA010000719.1:0-3487 GCA_035545135.1 Lacipirellulaceae bacterium
CCCGCTGCCTCGCATCGCTCGAAACGCCGATGGCCTGCGGCATCGGCATTTGTTTTAGTTGCGTCACAAAAGTCCGCCAACCGGACGGCGGTTGGGATTGGAAACGCACCTGCGTCGATGGACCGATTTTCGACGCGGAGCGTATCGAATGGTGAGGGTACACTCTCTTCCTCCGGGAGAGTGCCGGGGTGAGGGTGCCTTGGACACTGCCGCCTTACTCACTACCATTCCAAAAAAGAAATCAATGAATCACCCGGCACTCGCGCTCATTGTTATCGGCGCTATTCTGGTTGTGTGCGGCGTCGTGTGGATGCTCGCGCCGAGCATTCCTTGGCTCGGCCATCTTCCCGGCGATATCCGCTGGGAAGGCGCGCATGGCAGCTTCTATTTTCCTATTACAACCTGCCTCGTCTTGAGCCTGCTGCTAAGCGCCGCCCTCTGGCTCATTCGACAACTGTGGCGATAACAACGCCGCGCGCTGTTAGAAAGCTAGCCCTTGATGGCCTTGATCGCGTGAGACAACCGCGACTTCGTTCGTGCCGCCGAGTTCGCATGGATCACGTTATCCGCCGCGGCCTTGTCGAGCTTCTTAGCAAGCGTCCGAAATTCGGCCTCGCTCTCATCAACTTTCTTCGCCGCAATCGCGGTGCGGACCTTTCGCAACTGCGTGCGGATGCTGGCTTTCGTCGAACGGTTGCGGGCGCGGCGGACCACATCCTGCCGCATGCGCTTCTTGGCACTAGCTATGTTGGGCATGATTACGAAGGTGTAAGGTGTTAGTCGTAAGTCGTAAGTACGGGCGAAAACCGCTTCACCAACCACTTACGACTTAAGCCTTACGACTCACGACTTTAGAATCACACACTATCGCGTAACGCGGCCAGTTTGTCTAGCCGTTCTGCCACGTCGCGGTAGCCGAAATCAATGGCGGCCAATTGCGTCAGGTGTTTTTCGGCCCGCTCGCGGTCGTTCAACTCAGCAGCCAATACGCCGGCCCGGTAAAGTGCGAGCTTTTTCGTCTCCAAGTCGGCATCATCGGCGGCCTGGATCGAGGCCTCGTAGCTCGCCAGCGCCAACTTGAACTGCTTTATGTACTGAAATGATTCGCCTAAATGCAGTTGCACTAAGGCCTTATGCCGCGCATCGTCGCGAGCCGCCTGAAACGCCTGAATCGCCTCTTTGAATTTGCCAGCCCGCTTGCACCGAAGACCCAACTCATACTGTAGCAACGAATTACCCGGAGTGCGGCTCGCTCGGGCTGCGTACACCTCTAACTCAGCCTGATTGGCTTGCGCCGCCATCCGCCGCGCCAGATCAATCGCCTCTTCGGTCTTATCCTGCTCCGCACGACGTTGAGCAACTGCCACCTGGTGCTGCGCGCGTCGCAAGCTCGCCTCCTCCAAACGTTCGCGAACCCGTAAGTCGCCACCACCCGAAGCCGCCAAAGCCCGCGAAAGGATGTCGACTGCCTCGCGCAATCGATTCTGAGACGTAAAAACTTCGGCCAGTTCGAGATAATTTTCCAAATCCGCTGGTTTGGCCTCAATGGCCGCCAGGAGCTCTTTTTCCTGCGTACTTTCGCTCTTCGCCTTCGCTTTGTTGACGGCAGAATCGGCACGCCCCTGAACAACGCGCTCGCGCACCGCTTCTTCCAGCTCTTTCGATTCACTCGATCCTTTTAGTAGCTCTTCGTTATATCCGCCCTTTTGAATCGTTCTTTCGACACTCAGTTTCGATATCGCCTTGGCCGCCTCCTCGTCACCCGGTTTGGCTTGTTCGACCCGACGCCAACAACTGATCGCCTGGTCAAACTGCCCAAGGCGAGAAAGAGCCTCGGCCGCCCGCCGATTCACCGTGACATCCTTCGGCGCCGCGTCGAGAGCCCACCGCAATGCGTAAAGCTGGCACTCGTCGCTACCGATTTGCTGATACGCATCTGCCACGTCGAGCAGCGTGCTCGTCTCCCAGGGATTGACCTTCAACGCCTCACACGCGGCGATGAACGCTTCTTTCCAGTGGCCTTTGCTGGCCGCTTTGTTGAGCGTCATCCGTGAGCCTTTGGTCTTGAGCGCCGAAAAGCGACTCCCCTTTTTGTCGTTGCCATACTTCTGAGCCAGATTGCCGAGGAAGTGCTGCAAATAGATGAGGTTGGCCGGGTCCTCCACCAAGCATTGGGTGAACAGATCGTGAGCGTAGTCGTAGTCGGCCTTTTCCACGCATCGCTGCGCATGCTCAAAGACCGACTGCAGCCGTTGCCGGACCGCAGCCGTCACGGGCGGCAAACCCGCATGGCTCGATCGCGTTGGCTGCTGAGCCGACATATCGAAAATACCCCTGAACTTAGTGAAGCCCGCATGCTCCATTCTACCAAGTGGCTTTCGCCGCACAATCTGATCTATTAACGTAAGTGAAGCAGCACTCGTAACTTCCGCACACAAACTTTTTAGCGTCGGCCGCATGCCGAATCTACTTCCGCACATCCCCAGATGACCTCTCCAAACGGCACCCGTTCAAACGGCATCGTGTATCTCGTCGGCGCCGGCCCAGGTGATCCGGGGCTGCTAACCATGCGCGGCGACGAATGCCTGCGAGCGGCCGATGTCGTGCTCTACGATTATTTGGCCAGCCCCGAACTGCTGACATTCGCTCGCGCCGATGCAGAGAAAGTTTGCCTCGGACGTCATGGGCACGGTCGGCTCATGTCGCAGTCCGAAATTAACGACGCGATAATCCGCCACGCCTCGGCTGGCCGTACGGTCGTGCGACTCAAAGGCGGCGATCCCGCGATCTTCGCACGTCTTGCCGAGGAGCTCGACGCACTCGATGCTGCCGGCGTCCCCTACGAAATCGTGCCTGGTGTCACGGCCGCCCAGGCCGCCAGCAGCCACGCCGCCATTCCACTCACGCAGCGCGACGAGGCGTCGTGCGTCGCCTTCGTCACAGGACAAGAGACGAGCGACAAAGCAGCCGCAAAGCCAATCGATTACGCTGCCCTGGCGAGATTTCCCGGCACGCTCGTGTTCTACATGGGCGTCACGACCGCCGCCGAATGGAGCCGCGCGCTTATCGATCACGGCAAGCCGCCAGCCACGCCCATAGCCATTGTCCGGAAATGTTCGCTGCCGGATCAGGAAACCCACTATACAACGCTCGGCGAACTCGGCCACTTCGTGCAATCGAGTCACTTGCGCCCGCCGGCCGTCGTGATCGTCGGCGACGTGGCCCAACAGCGCGAGCGGTTGAACTGGTTCACATCACGGCCGCTCTTCGGTCGCACGGTGCTTGTCACCCGCCCCGAACATCAATCGGATGATCTGGCCGCTCGCTTGCGGAGCTTGGGCGCAAACGTGCTGCGGCAACCCGCCATTGAAATCTGCCCGCCGACGGATTGGACCGCTGTCGACCGCGCCATCGGTCGCCTTGCCGAGTTCGATTGGCTCGTCTTCTCCAGTAGCAACGGTGTGGATTACTTCCTCGGCCGCTTGCT
>DASZZA010000720.1:0-3197 GCA_035545135.1 Lacipirellulaceae bacterium
GAAGTCAGGATCGGAAGAAAGCGTCGGAATGAGGAATCCCTTCGCGGCTTCCCCCCAAAGTACTTTTACCACGATCACGGTTCCGAAATAGGAAAACAATGCGAGCGTGAGCCATCTCAAGATTGAGACGTGTGCTGTTCGAATTGCCTTCGACAGGGTGGCGGCAACATTTGCCTTCATAATCGCCCTCGGGCGATTCTAATATAGCTGGCCTGATTGAATCAGGCGCGGGGCTGGTACAGCCCAGTTCTCGGCTAAGGCCATGCCATAAGCATTAGTTTCCGGCCTGCAATAGGTTGGAAATCACGTTAATGGCAAGCGCAAGAACGGCGATATTGAAAAAGAACGAGACTATGCTGTGGAGCGTGGTTTGCTGGCGAATTGCTGAGCTTTCAACCTGTACATCGGAGACTTGAGCCGTCATAGCGATCACGAGCGAATAGTAAATGAAGTCCCAGTAGTCAGGGTCCTCATCACCTGGGAACATTAAACCGCCGATCCGGTCATTTCGGCCTTCTCCGTAATATTCGTGAGCGTACCGGAGCGCGAAAATAGTATGCATGAACGCCCACGATAGAACGATGGTGCCGAGCCCGAGGATGGCGTCAGATATTCCGTAGGGATGCTGAGGACCGCGAGCATGCCCTAGCTCGGCAAATACTGCGATCAGGCTGGCGAGGGCTGCAGATGTAGTTACGGCGAGGACGATCAATGAGCCTTCGTCATAGACGCTTGCGCGCTGCCTGATTCGCGTTACCGACGCCTTTCTCATCATCTGGAGCGTCAAGATGAGGTAGCCGGCAATAGCTATGTCCCAGGACACGAGAATCCTGCTCGGTGTTCGCATCGGTAGCGTTAGAGAGCAGACGAAAACTGCACCGCCCAAGACCACTGCCAACAGCAAACGACCGTGCAGATACCAAAGGCGCCTTAAGAACGGGCCTCTTTCGATCCCATCAATCAATGCGCCCCGAGCCATGATCCGTGCCCTTCCTATGTTGGCGATTCTAGCAGACGGAGCGGCTTCGGGGAGCCTATCGGTGCGCCTTCTGAATCATATCCGGCCGCGCCAATTGAGCGGAGCCTTCGGGTTGCGGCAGTCGTTCGTCTTCAATCGCGTGTAATAAATCTATCGAATATCGTATTTTCTGGGGAAAATGTGGCCTGTCCTTGTTCGAAAGCACTCCGTGAGCGGCGCTCCCACCTCCCACCGGCAGACTAATCCGAGGTACGGTTCCCAAATTCCGCTCGGGAGCCAGTCGTAGCAGTATGAGCGCGCCATTGCTGCCGCCTCCAGTGAGACCGTCTTCGCTGCTGCCGATCGCCGCGGTGGTCCTAGCTGCGGCAATTTTTGTCGCCGATACACTCACTAACCTAGAAATTGCGATGGCCGTGTTCTACACGGCGGTCATTCTTATCTCAGTCCGCTTTTGTTCGAAGCGCGGCATGGTTTTCGTTGGAGGGGGATGTATCGCTCTCACCCTCATTAGTAATCTCCTGACGCCACAAACAAACGCAAATGTGGCGGGGGTTATCAATACGGCTATCAGCATACTTGCGATAGTCTCGACGACTTACTTGGCGGTAAAGATTGAAACGGTTGAGCGATCCGTTTACGAAGCGCGAGCACAACTGGCGCACGTGGCTCGCGTTACTGCGCTCGGTGAATTGACCGCGTCGCTCGCGCATGAGGTCAATCAGCCGATCACCGCGATGGCCGCCAATGCGAGCGCCAGCTTGCGGTGGCTTTCGGCGGAGCCGCCGAACCTCGCCGAGGCGACAGCCGCAATCGAGCGCATCGTTAAAGACGCTGCCCGCGCCGGTTCGATTGTCGACCGTATCCGTGGCCTTGCCAAACGTACACCGGCGAGGCTGTCGCTCTGCGAGGTAAACGACGTGATTATCGACATCACGACTCTGACGGCAAGCGAGCTTCGCAAACGACATGTAGTGTTGCGGACTGACCTAAATGCTGGTCTGCCGAAGGTGAGTGCCGACCCTGTGCAATTGCAGCAGGTCATTCTGAACCTGGTCATGAACGCAATCGAAGCGATGGACGCGGTGCCGGAATCGAAGCGGTCGCTATTCATCGGCTCGGCGGGAGATCAGTCGGGCGTCACAGTTACCGTCCGAGACAGCGGGCCTGGCCTCAAGGTAGACGCTGATGCTGAACGGATATTCGGCCCCTTTTTCAGCTCGAAAGTCAATGGCATGGGGCTTGGTTTGACGATCACACGGTCGATTGTGGAGAGCCACGGCGGCCGCATCTGGACGGGGGCTCAGGGCCCGGGTGGCGCGACCTTCTGCTTCACGTTGCCGGCCTGCGAGCCAAATTGTAACATAACATACAAGAATCGCCGAACGAGAGATCCATGACGATCAAGCCTTCAATCGCCGTGATCGATGACGATGACTCCGTGCGGGAGGCAACAACGGGCTTGCTCCGCTCGCTTGGATTTATCGCAAAGGGTTTTGCATCGGCTGAAGAGTTTCTCAACTCAAATCGGCTCAAGATCACGTCCTGCTTGATCGCCGACGTGCAGATGCCGAGCATGAGCGGTCTTGCGCTTTACGGACATTTGGCCGCCAGTCGTAGTCCAATCCCGACCATTTTGATCACCGCTTATCCGGACGATGAGGTTCGGGCCCGGGCCTTGGGTGCGGGGATCAGACATTATCTGGTTAAGCCTTTCACTGAAAAAGAGCTGCTCGACTCGATCCGCGATGTAACGAGGCATTAGCCAACCGTATTTTAGCCGGTCGTTCACTGAATAGATCTAGCTGCAACGGCTTGAGCCTCGCGACTATCGCTGCCTTACGTCTCTCTCGGAAAGACGATCAATAGCCATTGGCTGCCCAGACATGCCAGCTGTGCCGCCACATAGATGAGCTCTCCACGGGGGAAGAAGAAACGCGCATCGAACGTTCGATAAAACAGCTCGCAAGCGATCAACGCACCGCCGTTTGCGACTAGTAGGTGCGCGGTTGGCGGTTCCATGCCAAAGACGCGCGCCAACAGGAGAATGCCGCTGACGAGCCACGCCATGGCAAACGCGCCCGCGAAATAGAGGAAGCTTGACAGCATGGGTCTGTCCACTTCGGAGGCGGGTCAATCGTTTGGCGACCGGTAAACGAGGCTCTCGGCCGAGAGTTCCGGTCGCGATCGCCGCGGGCAACGCGGCGATGGGGCAGGGGAC
>DASZZA010000721.1:0-6464 GCA_035545135.1 Lacipirellulaceae bacterium
TGGGAGAGCGCTATGATTCCAACGTTGATACCGGCGCCCAAAATGCCGGCAACTGTCGGTCGCGACTGATCGGGCCAGCATTCGGCAACCAGTGCGACGCCGTTCGGCCAAACGCCTCCAACGCCCAGGCCGACAAGGAAACGCAGGATCAGCATTTGTTCGCAGGTAGTAACGAATCCACCCATTCCGGCGAAGAGAGAATAGAAAAGCACGCTGACACCCATCGCACGTGTGCGGCCGATTCGATCGCCGAGGTTGCCCAGGAGGCTGCCACCGACCGCGGCGCCGAGCATCAAAGCTGCGGTAAACCAAGCGAACCATTGTCCGCCGAGGGAATCGGTGAAATGATTGGCGAGGAGACTTTTCGTAACGGAGAGCGATGCGACCGGCATGAGCCCGAGCTCGACGCCGTCGAAGACAAGTCCGACAAAAGCCGCGGCCAGGACGGCGACGCGCGCCGCGCGCGATAGCTCGGACTCGGCTGTCGAACTGGCCGCCATTCAGACTTACTTTCCCGCAAGCCGCTGATAATCGCGAAATGCGGCCGCGTAATCGGTCTTACTTTTTTCTGGCCCCGAGTGCACCAGGATTCCGTAACGCAAGCGGAGTTTTTCGCCGGGCTTTACGACTACGGAACTCGTTGCTCCTTTTCCGAAGGCATGGCGGCCGAATGGATTCGCTTCCAACAGACCGTAGTCGCGGGCGTGAAACCAACTTGGTCGAAAGTTATCCGGATGGCAGAAGATCGTTATGCCGACACGCTGTCTGGCCATGGTTCCGCTGTAATCACACCAGTCGGCGGAATTACCCCAGATCTCGCGGCCGTCTTTGCGACCTTCGGAATCGAGTATCGTGCCGTTGCCGGCGGCGGCGTTGTCCTTCGATTTTTTTTCGACGCGCAACGCCGTGGCCACGCGAAAGCCTAAACCCATTTCTTCCTGATCACCGAATGCAAATCTGTGAACCGATGAAAAGGTCGAGTCCCAGAGCAAGAAGTAGCCCTCCGGACGATTGACAAACGTGTAGCGAGCCGTTTCGTCGCACACGACCTTGGACGGATCTTTTTGGTCAAGATATTGATTGTGCACCGCGAACGACGCTTTGCCGGATTCGCACTTCGGCTCCTCGACAAATCCCGCATGCCGGACGCGCGCCTTGAGGCGCCAGTAGTCGGAGCCGTTAATATCGCCAAATGCCATCCAAATTCCGGGATGAAACGTGGGATGGTCCATCACGTCCTGACCTTCGACGGGTGGATGGTGGCGCGTTACCTGCAAGCCGTCGCGGGCGCGAACATCGGCGAAATATGGCCGCAAAATTTTAGCGTCGTTGTAGAAATAAACAGCGACTGGTAGCCGGTCGATTGCTACCGTGATTTGCCCATCGCGTTTCACAAACTCAATTGGCGCTCTATCGGTTTCTTCCGCCGGCAAATATTCGACAGCGGCGCTAAACAAGCTCATTAAGATCGCGGACGTCCGCACTAATCGATGGATTCGACTCATGACTTAGACTCCGCGCGGAATTGCCCAATGACCCCCGTGTCGGTAACTACGTTTCATCAATTGGTTGGCCTGGTCGTCGCCTACAATTTGCTGCCGTTCGGGATCGAACGCGAATGAGCGCCCCTTCCGCACCGCGATGTTTGCCAAATGGACCAGTGCAACGCTGCGGTGGGCCTCCTCCAGCGGCGCATTCGGTTTGGTGCCGGAGCGAATCGTTGCCAGGAAGTTCTCCATGTGCTCCGTGCTTGGGTCGGACTTGAATTGCTCCTGCTTGATGACTTTATTGCGTGGCCCGAGGATTTCCAGCTTGCCGCGCTTGCTGAACATCAATTTGCCTTCGGTGCCCGTGAATTCCACGCCGGTGTCGCAGTTGTATGGGTAATTGGTAGACCATAGCCGCATCTCGAAGACGAGCTGGCGGCGGTGCCCCGCCTTTCCGTCGCCTGGGTATTCGAAGATGCAGGTCGCCGTGTCGGGAAACTGTTGATCGTCGTCGTGGAAGTATTTTCCGCCGATAGCTGCGACCTTCGAGGGCAATGTATCGACGCCGAGCCCCCAGCGAGCTATGTCGATTTCGTGCGTGCCATCGTTGCCAATGTCACCGGTGCCGAATTGATACCACCAGTGCCAATTGTAATGAAACCGATTGGCCTGAAATGGTGTAAATTCGGCCGGGCCGACCCACAGATCATAGTCCACTCCTGGGGGAGGTTGCGAAGGTCGAGCATGGCCGATGTTTGGCCGGAGTTGCACGTTCCAGGCTTTTGCGACAAGCACGTGGCCGATGACTCCGTCGCGAAGCATAGCCATGATTTCTTGTGTGCGTGGCGCGCTACGCTGCTGTGTACCGTGCTGCACAACTCGCCCGCTGTCGCGACCGGCTTCCAGCAACAATTGGCTCTCACGAAAATTGTGGCTACACGGCTTCTCCACATAAACGTGCTTGCCGGCTTGCAGGGCCAACAGTGCGGCCGGGGCGTGCCAGTGATCGGGCGTGGCTATTACGACAGCATCGATGGAATTGTTGTCGAACAGTCGGCGCATATCGGCCACTGCCCGCGACGCATCGACACCAGCCTGCTTGGCCGCCGCACCGAGGCGTTTCGTGTCGGGGTCGCACACGTAATCAGCGTACTCGAAGAATCGGTGTCCGCGTACGCCGCAGCCGATTAGCCCGACGACGATCTTGTCATTCGCACTGGCAGCTCTTGTTGGTGCGGCCAGCGCGACGGCTGCGAGACTGCCTGTGCCTGCATGTTTCAAAAATGAGCGTCGCGATGTGGCTTCCATGTGCTGGCTCGTGAAGTAGGTGTCGGCTTTAGGATTGGCTCATCATGGTACGAAGCTTGGGATCCTGAATAACACGAATAATTGCGCTGTTATCCAGTTGTCCCAAACCGGCAGCTTCGGCTTGCTCGAGAAGCTTCAAATGCAGGGATGAAATTGGCAGCGTCACGCCGCCGCGAGCGGCCTCTTCGAGCATCAACCGCACGTCCTTGATGTGCTGCGACAAGCGGGCCTGCGGCGAAAAATCTCCCTCGACCATCTTCGGTCCCTTAGCGTCCATCGTGCGGGAATAGGCGGGGCTATTGAGTAGCACGTGTAATGCGTTTTCCGTGTTCAAGCCGGCGGCCTCCGCAAGAACCAAACCCTCAGCTAACGCTGCCCGATTTAGCCCGAGCACCAAATTTGTAACCAACTTCATTTTGGCTGCGTTCCCCCAAGGCCCGACATAGTACGCGTGGGCGGCCAGGCATTTCCATAAGTCGTGACAAGCGGTAAAAGTCGCGTGGTCGCCCGCGATCAGCGCGGTCGCCATGCGGTTGCGAGTCTGTTCGCTGGAGCCGGAAAACGGTGCTTCAAGATACTTCACGCCGTGAGCGGCCAGCCGAGTTCCGACGGCGATCGTCTGCCGGGGATCGCTGGTGCTGGTATCAACAACGATCCGCCCGTCCAGCGGCTTGGAGTTCATTTGTTCAAATAGCTGTTCGACCTGATCCGCAGTAAACAGGCTGAAGATGACCCGCCGGCAACTGGCAAGAGGATTGTCGCACCAGATGGCGCCTCGCGCCAGCAGGGGCGCCGCTTTGGCGGGTGTGCGGTTAAAGACGAGGACTGGAAATTGGTCATCGAGTAGCCGGTCGGCTAACGCCGTCCCGAGAAGCCCGGTCCCGACGAGTCCCACCGGTTCAACACTAGACAAAGCGATACCCGTCTATATGCGAGGAGGAGAAAAGCTGCGATTGTTCACCGATTATAGCCAATCATATCAATTTGTTGAGGGGTGCTTAAGATTCTTAGCGTCCAACCGGCTCGACCTCGGCGCCATGATGAACGATTGCCTGTCAAAGAATGAGCCCACGGATTCGGACATCTAATTGCCGACGTCACCTACCGTTGCCCGCAGCCGTAGTTGAAATGTTTGTGGGCTAAGTTCATGATACGGACTAGTTCGGTGAAATAACGATGCTGATGCCCTGTCACAGCTCGATTTTAGGATTAGCCGTCGGGCGCTAGTCCACGGTTATTTCCGATTAAACCACGGGCTAGCGCCCAGCGGCTGATTTTCCAAACTCGGCGGTTCGCTGGCGACGGCGTTTACAAATCGAGCGAACTGCGAAGCAGTTCCACTCCGAAGCCCAGGGTACGATCCCGGCACGCCGGGATCGCACCCTGGGACAACTGAAAGCGTTACAAACGAAGGTTGGCCATCGAAGTGCAACTCCTTCAGAGTAACCGAAGGCGATCGGCAAGCCATCCCAGCGTGCGCGGCTGTGCCGCGGAGTGGAACGCCTTCGGCGTACATCGCTCAGGGATGTTTGCAAACACAAAACCATATTGCGCAGATACATCACGAGTCGTCGCTTGATCGAAGTCGATATCCGTTTCATGCGAATTCAGATGCCATCATTTCACGGCTGACAGACCACTAGCCCCACAGCATCGATATATTGGAATTGCGAACATGCTTAGATTTCACTTAACTTTGGCCACGTTTGTGATCATCCTCTCGCGGACCTGTATCGCGGAGGGCGTCGTTGCCGAGCCAGCTTCATTACCCTTGATTTTCAGCGAGGACTTTGAGCACGGATTTTCGCACTGGCAAACAACAGACCCGAGGAATAGCAAACCGGTGTGGAAGATCGTCGAGGCCGGCCCAAAGGGCAATCACGCCTTTCGCGTCACTGGTCCCAGCAGCTATAAGCCGCCATTTCGAAGTCCGCTCAGTATCGCTTTGCTCAAGGATATCAAGGTGAGCGACTTCGAGCTGAAGGTGCACGTCCAGCAAACAAGCCCCAACGCCGGTCCGCACCGAGACCTTTGCTTCTTTTGGGGTTACCAGGATCCATCGCACTTCTACTACGCGCACCTTGCATCGAAGGCCGACAATAACGCCTGTCAGATTTTCATCGTCAACAACGCACCACGCACGAAAATTACCAAAGATACGGCTAAGGGCACGCCCTGGACAAACGGCTGGCACGATGTGAAGGTTGTCCGCCGAGTCGATAGTGGGGCCATCGAAGTCTATTTCGACGACATGAAAAGACCCTTCATGGCAGCTCGAGACAAGACATTCCTATGGGGCCAGGTGGGTATTGGCACGTTTGACGATAATGGAAATTTTGACAATGTAGTGCTGCATGGTAAGACAGTGACAAAGTAGCAAGGACCTTACGAACTTCACCGCCCTGGCAAGACGGACTTAGTGACAGCGGAACTGCTCACGCGAGAATTCGGGGCACAACCCGTCCGCCGACGTCGGTCAGCCGATGGTCGCCGCTTTGGAATCGAAACCGTGATGTTCGTGAGCCTTCGTGCACAAAGTCGCCGCATACTCTGCTATGCACTGCTGTCGTTCCTGGGAACCGGTTGCGTTTGCGCCGCAACCGACGCGCCGGCGGGCGCGGTTTATCTATTCACATCGTTTCGGAATAACGGAGAGGACGGCCTGCGTTTCCTATACAGCGATGACGGATACCGATGGCAAAACATCCCGGGGACATTTCTGAAGCCTCGCGTTGGCGGCGGTAAGCTGATGCGCGATCCGAGCCTGGTTCAGGGGCCCGACGGCACGTTTCACCTCGTGTGGACAACGGCGTGGAAAGGTGATCGGGGCTTCGGCTACGCCCGCTCTAAGGACCTGGTGCACTGGTCGGAGCAACGGTTTATTCCCGTCATGGAACATGAGAGTTCGACGATCAACGTCTGGGCACCGGAGCTGTTCTATGATGAAGTCAATCGCCAGTTTGTGATTTGTTGGGCCTCGACGATCCCCGGGCGATTTCCAGATCATTTGGAGCCGCACGACAACAATCAGCGACTGTACTACACGACGACGCGCGATTTTGAGACATTTTCGCCAGCGCGGCTGTTCTTCGATCCCGGCTTCAGTGTGATCGATGCAACGATTATGAAGGATGGCAATTGGTTCGTACTGGTGTTCAAGGACAACACGCGGCCACAACGCAACTTGCGGGTAGCGTTCGGCGAGAGCGCGCTGGGACCATGGCGCGATGTTTCGGAGCCGTTTACCGGGCACTTCACCGAAGGTCCAAGCGTCCTGAAGATCGGCGCGAAATGGCTGATTTTTTTTGACGCGTACGGACGCAATTCCTATGGCGCGGTCAGTACACGCGACTTCCGCACATTTACGGACCTCTCCCATAAAGTCTCTTTTCCGAAGGGGCACAAGCACGGAACGGTGCTGCGTGCGAGTCGGAAACTGGTCGATGGCTTGCGCAAAGTCGGCGCACTTCAGTCGCGTGATGCGCGGATGCCGTTGGTGAGCGCGCTGTCAGCGTCCGCAATTGCCACCCGTCTAGCCGGCATCGACGCCGTCATTAAAGCCGGACCGTATCGGGCCGAATGGGACTCACTCCGCCAGTTTCAACCGCCCGCCTGGTTCCGGGACGCTAAGTTCGGCATTTTCATCCACTGGGGCGCGTATTCGGTGCC
>DASZZA010000722.1:0-4182 GCA_035545135.1 Lacipirellulaceae bacterium
CGACTATCGACCGGCCCCGGCACGGCAAAAACTTCGCGGCCTTGCTCGTAGGCATGCCGGGCCGTGATGAGTGCGCCTGAGCGGTCGGGCGCTTCGACGACGATCGTGCCGACGGATAGCCCGCTGATGATGCGGTTTCGCTGTGGAAAGGCACCGCTCAACGGCACCATCCGCGGGGGCGACTCGCTGAGGAGGAAACCATTCGCAGCAACTTCATCCGCAAGCTTCACGTGCTCGGGCGGATAGATTTCGAGCAGCCCGCTTGCCAAGACGGCGATTGTTCGTCCGCCCGCATCGAGGGCACCGCGATGTGCCGCCGCATCGATCCCGCGTGCCAAACCGCTCACGACGGTAAACCCAGTGCGGGCGAGACTGGACGCCAGTCGTTCCGCTTGCGCCAATCCATAACGTGTGGCATGCCGAGTCCCGACAATCGCCACCGCCATTTCATCCTGCGGCTGGGGCTGGCCGCGTCGAAACAAGACGCCGGGCGGATCGTGAATTTGCCGCAGCGGACGTGGATAGCCGTCGTCCGCTTCGGTTAGAACGTCGATCCCGGTCTCGGCCGCTATCCGCAATTCTGCTTCGGCATCGATCTCATCGCGGGCCGCAATGATTCGCGCTGCGATCTTGGGGCCGATGCCGTCGACGGTCTGCAATTCATCCTTGCTCGCTGCGAGCACAGCCGCCGGCGAATCAAACCGTTCCAATAGCGCCTTCCGCAATAGCGGCCCAACGCCCGAAACTAACGACAACCGCACACTATCGACAAGCTCATCGGCAAAGACTGTGTCGGCCATGCGCACCCCGCTTCGGTCGCTAATTTAGCAGGCAGGGCACGAAAGAAAAAGCAATCGAGCTACCGAAATAATTCATCAACCGCGCACGAGAATCCGGGGACGACCGGATCGCCGGCAAGTGTTTCGCCAGCTGCTTTGATTTGCACGTCCTTCGGCGACCGAAAGATCGTCACCGTTTGCAACTTCGGGTCGACAACCCAAACCGCAGCCCATCCGGCTACGAGCCACTCTTCGACCTTTTCCGCCACTTCGCCCGAAGTATCGCCCGGGATAGCACTTCAGCGGCCAAATCCGGCGCGCCGGGCCAAAATGCTTCCGGAGGTGCAGACGTCGGAAGGTGCTTATTGGCGATAAACGCAAAGTCCGGCGTACGAACAGTGTCCGGATTTTGGCGCAAAAGAAATCCGGTTTCGGCGCCGAACCAGCGACCCAACTTCTTCTCGCGAATAAATGCGCCGAGAAGCACGGATAGGTCAGCAACTATTTGTCCATACCGCCATCCAGAAGGTGACATTGTGCGGAGTTCTCCTGCAACGAGCTCATAGCGCTTGCCCATACCCGTTGGCAGAGCCAAAAGCTCATCGGCAGTGACAATCGTTGTCGTGCTCGTACTGCCATTCTAACACGCGCCGCCGGCCGCGAAAACGTCACGCATCCAACGACGCGAGCACGTTATCTGTTCCGACGTCACTCACTAGTTCCACGTGACCGAGCCGAGTTGGCAGCACAAACCGCAACTTCCCGCGCTCAACCTTCTTGTCGCGATACATCAGTTCGATAAGCTCGTCGCGATCGACATTGGGAACGTCCAATGGCAGTCCGAACGCGATCAACAAATCGCGCTGCCGCTCGACGAACGCGGCATCGACGCGGCCAAGCCGCTCGGCCAATCGCGCGGCGCACATCATACCAATCGCGACGCCTTCGCCGTGAAGCAATTCCTCGTAATTGGTGCCCGCTTCAAATGCATGGCAGAACGTATGTCCGTAGTTGAGGATCGACCGCAGGCCGGTCTCTTCGCGCTCGTCCTGCTCAACGACATCCGCCTTCAATCGGCAACACCGCTTCACGACGTAAGTGAGCGCGGCCGCATCCCGCCCGTTAATCGCCTCTACATGCTGCTCAAGGTAGGCGAAGAAATCAGCGTCCTGAATCACGCCATATTTTGCAACTTCCGCCAAACCGGCCCTGAATTCGCGCTCGGGCAAGGTTTCGAGCACGGTCACATCAATCAGCACGCCGCGTGGTTGCCAGAAAGCGCCGACCATGTTTTTGCCGCCGGGCAGATTGACTCCGACTTTGCCGCCCACCGAACTATCGACCTGCGCCAACAGCGTCGTCGGCACTTGAACGAAGCGCAAGCCGCGGGTAAACGTTGCCGCGACAAATCCTGCCAAGTCGCCCACCACGCCGCCGCCCAGCGCCACCACGACAGTCTTACGATCGGCTCCTTGGTCCAGTAGCTGTTCCCATAAGTCGGCGGCCACCTCCGGCGACTTGCTCTGTTCGCCCGCCTCGGCGATCAGAATATCGACCTGCGCCCCTGCTTCCTGCAGCGCATCTCCCACCGGCTCGCTGTAGAGCAGATCGACATTTGAATCCGTGATAATGACCGCATGCGCATCCTCAGCCTGCGCGTCGCAAAACTTCACGACATCGGTCAGGTTGCCGCTGCCGATCTCGATGTCGTAGCTGCGCGGGCCGAGGTTGACGTGGACGGTTTCCATGAGGAGCATCCATTTGAATGTCTGGTCAGCGAGTAGCGAAGAGTGGGAGAGTGGAAAAGTGGGAGAAACATGGCCCTACCGAGCTCCCCCCTCTCCCATTCTCCCCCCTCTAGTTTGTCATGCGCCGACGCGCGCCAAATCTTCTGGCGTCACGACAATCCGCCGGCAGAAACCTGTGTGCGTGCGGACGTATTCCAGGTGCGACGCCTGCTTTGGTGACTGATGCAGCAACCGCTCGACCCGCGCGCGTTCGGCTGGCTCCCAGTCGTCGTATTCCTCGGGCCACTGAGTTTCGACCTCAACAATGAGCGATTCGCGGTAGGGATCAAACTTATCGGGCATGGTGCTGGTGAGTAAGTGAGTGGGTGAGTAAGTGAGTAGGTCACGATCGGTCGGCGACCATACTCGTCGAAGTATTAGGCTCGATCGGCGCGATGGTCCACCGGCCCATCCAACGAGTATACTGAACGCATGAATGGCATGAAAAGCCAACCGCCCGATGCACCGCCGGCCCAGGCCGCTTCGTACATTTCTGGCCGGCTCCTTCTCCTTGGATTCGCGTTCATTGTGTTAGCCGGCGCTACGTTGGTATGGTGGTTCCAATATTCTGCAACTCATAGGGCGGCCGAATTCTGGGGACCCGAAGCCTCGCTTCTCATCCGCGACGCGACGCAGGTCGAATTTGTCGAACTGCAAATCAGCCGGCCAGACGAAGCGAAGAAAAACCCGTCGCAATTGGTAGTTATCGATGACCAAACGTACACATACGTCCGACGACAGGATATTTCCCACGCACACGGACTGTTGCATTTGCGATTTGCACTGTTGCGAGATGCGAGTTTTCTCTGGCCGCCGCACAGCGGGAAACCAGGCACTACCTGGCGCTGGGGAATCGAGTTTTCTCATCGGCAGTCAGCGTCGCGGGCCCCGTCGCGAACGATTTACTTTTCATCTGACTGTCAATCGATGATGCGCGATCAACGCGGGCAGCGGTCGGCCCCGGTTCTCTCGTGCGAACCGATCGCCGCCGGCCTCCGCGAAATGTTCGAGGAGTTTTCTTCCAACTCGTCGCCCGATGCCAACAACCAATCCCGATAGCAACGCCAGCACGCAATCATCTAGGCGCGCTGCGCCGGTCTCCTATAATGCCGCCGCGGCCTAATCCGCGCCGCGCTCGCGGCCGCTTGCAACGGACCGCGATTTATGACCTTCGACCCCTAATTCCTACCATGCGCACCATTGCCATCATCAATCAAAAAGGCGGCGTGGGAAAAACGACCACCGCTGTGAATCTTAGCGCTGCACTTGCTCGATCCGGTCAACGCGTGGGCCTGATTGATATCGATCCTCAAGCGCACGCGTCGCTCCACCTCGGCCTCGACCCGCGTTCGAGTGTGCCGACAGTCTATGACTTGCTCACCGAGGAAACCCCCATCGCCGACCTTTGGCAGCGCGCCGGTTCGTCTCCGACGCCGGAAGAAGAAAACCTGTGGGTCGCCGCGTCGCATATCGATCTGGCGGCTGTGGAAGTCGAATTGGCCGGCGTTGTCGGCCGCGAAGTGATATTGCGCGACAAGCTTGCCCAAGCACAGAGCGAATTTGATTTTATTCTCATCGACTGTCCGCCCTCGCTCGGCATCCTCACGATCAACGCG
>DASZZA010000723.1:0-2302 GCA_035545135.1 Lacipirellulaceae bacterium
ATGCAATTTGAAAACACGGTCTTAGTCGCGTGGTTGTGCCCAGCGACGTTATGGGCTTGAAGATAATTCGCCGTGTACATCTTGTCACGGTATTTCCGCAACGCGTCTGAAACCTCGTGCGGGTTGACTAGTCCGTTTTCACCATAAGTATTCGTTACCTTGATATTCGGGGCCAAGTCCTTGAAGGCATCTGCCGTTTGCTCGCTGGCTTTTTGCCAGGCATCGGAGACTGGCTTGTTAATTTCCTTAATACGTTCATCACCAGCTGCGTTCGCATCGTCCATGATTTGGCGCGCCATGTCGCTGCCCAGATCATGCGCCGAGATCAGGTCGCCCAGGACCGGTGTAGCCCGCGCGACGGCTCCGCCGATGCCATGCGCTTCGACGTTGTCGGAGAACTCGAGTACCGCGAGGCCGGTGCTAATGATCGGAATCACGCGAAGTACGTTGCGGCCAATGAATCCCGCCAGACGCTTCGGAGGAATGTTCTCGACGATCTTCTTTGCGGCGTCTGTGACGAATGATCCTTTAGTACCTATGGTCGACGCCTCGCTCCTTGCAAATGCTGCGACGTTAGTGTCAGCGCGCAGAATTGGCCACTCGCACTACGCGCCGAACCGTTTCAGGTGCGCAATGCACTGAAAAACTGTGCAGCCGAGACGGCCGCACCACAAAAAGCAAAAGCACGAATGCATCCGCAGATTACACAAATTTCGCAGACAGAAGAGCGAGGCTCAATCCGGTTCTGAAAATCTGCGTCAATCTGCGGAATCCGTGGACGAGTTCTGATTTGCTCTGCATGAAGCGGCGGAGTGCCACGAGAGCAACGGCTTTGCAGCCGAGACGGGCGCACCACAAAAGAGATCACAACGTCTCGCGACACATGCTCACACCAGCGTGAGCATGGCACCCAAGATTCCTAGACTTGGTGGGATACAAGCATTACTTGCCCGCCGTCGCTACCGCGCGTTCGAAGCAGGCGCGGTTGCCGGCCATGTATTGCCCGCACTGGTCTAAGAGGGCTTGCGGGTCGGCGGCGCCTTGGCGTTTGGCCAGCTTGGCCAGGTCGAGCGGCTCTTGCGGCAGCGTGTTGCGGGCGCGCGAGTTCATCAACCGCAAACCCCCTTCGACGCTGCGCAGATAACGGTAGCTGGCGGTGAGAAAATCGGCGTCCTTGGCCGAGAGCACGCCCGCGGCCCGTAGCGCCGCCAGCGCGTCGAGCGTGTTGGCCACGCGCAGGCTGGGGTGTTTGCGGCCGTGCGCGAGTTGCAGCATTTGCGCGGTGAACTCGATATCGACGATGCCGCCGCGGCCGCGCTTCAGGTTCCATTGCGGTGCGTTTTCTTCGAGCCGTAACCGCATGGCGCGAATGTCGCGGGCGTATTGCGACTGCCACGGTTGATCGTAGGCGGCGTGCAGCACCAGCTCGGCGGCTTCCATCGCGGCGTCGTCGGTGCCAAAGACCGGGCGTGCCTTGGTCAGCGCCTGCCGCTCCCAGAGTTGCCCTTCTCCTTCGGCGAAGTAGCGCGCGAATTCGGCGAAGCTGGTCGCGAGCGCCCCCGAGCGGCCGGTCGGACGCAACCGCGGATCGACTTCATACAGTTTGCCGTAAGGGCTGAGGCGGCTGGCGATCTTGATGATGCGCTGTCCAAGTTCGCTGAAGAAATGTTGATTCGTCGTGGTTTCGGCCTGGCGGCGGCGGGCATGGGTCGTCATGCCGTCGGCCTCGTACAGAAAGACGACGTCCAGATCGCTGTGAAAATTCAGCTCGCGGCCGCCCAGCTTGCCCATGCCCAGGATGGTCCACGAGCAGGGTTCGCCAGCGCGCGAACCTTCGCCGATGGTGGGCGTGCCAAGCTTGGCGGTGAGCTTTTCGTACTCCACGAGCGCGATCCGCTCCAGGCAGACCTCGGCGATATTCGTCAGCGCTACGAGCGTTGATGCAATATCTTCCTTGGCCAGAATGTTGCGCACCCCGACGTACAACTGCTGCGTGTTCTTGAAGCTGTGCAGGATCGGGTCGAGATCCTCGGCGCCGCGACTCAGCTCGGCTAGCATCGTGCCCAAATCGTCGCGCGAGGGCAGCTTGTTCAGCACCAGGCTGTCCATCAATTCGTCGATCATGCCCGGATTGCTGATCAACATGCCCGAGAGCAACTCGCTGAACGAACAGATTTCGACGTACAGCGTCATCGAGGGAGGATTGAAGCTGAACAAGTCCCACAAGACGCCTTTACCGCCGAGCGAGTCGCTGACCTTTTCCAGATTGGTCAAAGTCGAATCGGGGTCGGGCGTGGCGGCA
>DASZZA010000724.1:0-4240 GCA_035545135.1 Lacipirellulaceae bacterium
TACCCTCCCAAATGAACGATTCTTGGCGGCGACGATCCACCGGACAAGCCCTGGCAATCTGCTCTCGTTGCGCGCGAAAACTAAAAACGGGGCGGCGTTCTCGCATAAACGAGAACGCCGTCCGCTACCCTCCCAACTCCACTCGCCTGCGGCAGCGCGGTGTTCCACGCCAACCGGCGATCAATCCCCCTTCTGACCCGGTTTACCTCGTGGTTCCTTCTTGCGCGCCCGGGGGCGTGTTGCCCTGTCTTGTAGCCTCACGAGTTCCGGTTGGCGTTTGCCCTGCCTGCTGCGTTGCATTATATGGAACATTTCTCGGAACATTACTTCCCGGTGCGTGCGGGTAATACAAATACGGCGAGAAGACGTAAGGCTCGCCAATCTGTTGAGCCCATATTTGCTGCTGTTGCGGCGTCAATATCGAATTGAGTCGAGTCTGGTACTGAGTCCACAACTGGTTCCATCGATTCATGTCCACATTGCTCATGTTGTTGCCTGCGCCTTGGCGAAACTGTTGAAGTTGTTGTCGAAAAGTATTACCGAGGGCTCGAATTTGTTGTCTCTGATCGGACGATAAATTGAGCTGCCTTTCAATTGCCGGATCATTGAATGCGTTGAACCCCATGAACTGCCGATTGAGCTGATTGTAGCGGCGCAACATCTGAGGATTCGTGAACATTCCGTTTGCCGTACCCGACAATTCCTGATTGAACGCTGCTTGAAGCTGTTGGATCCGGGCCATCCGCTGCTGCTCGGTAAGGTTCGGACTAAGATGGTTCAAAGCTCGGTTGTAGCGGGAATAAGCATTTTGATACGCCCGATTCAGCCTGGAATACTGGTCTGGATTCATCCTTAGTTGCTGACGGACTCCCGGATCGGTAAAAAACGGGGTCGGTGTTACGCCGTTGGCGTTGAACTGGTTGGCAGAGACTGCCCCCGGCGCCATGCTGTTTGGTGTGGCGGACGCATTAGCCCGCCCATTAACGCCCGTTGCCGTGCCAGCGCCCGCCCCTCCGGTGGCGCCATTCACGGGCGTCGCCTGTCCGGCTCCACCCGCGGGAGCTGCCGTGCCGGCTGCACCTGCCGTGCCCGCTGTTCCTGCGGTGCCCGCCGCTCCAGCGGTTCCTGCGCCGCCGGCCGTGCCTGCGGTGCCTGCCGCACCCGAACTGGCGCCGCCCGCAGCGCCTCCGCCGCCGCCAGTTTGGCACCAAGCGGCATGGCTCATGCTAAATGCCAGCGCCGTCGCCACTGCAAATGTAAAAAAGCGTTTCATCGTCTCTGTTCCTCGCGAAAAGAGTTTTACCGGTGCGTACGAGAGAATCGCTTCCCGTTACTTCATTTTCCACGACAGCATGTAGCGTGCCGACGCTCGCTGCACAAGGCAATCGTCTGCCCGAAAAGATGACAAATCCCGGCGCGGCATTTTGTCAGGCCTTCGCGCCAATCAACTTGTCGAACTCGGCTTCGCTGATGACAGGCACGCCAAGTTTGCGCGCATTTTCTAACTTCGAGCCCGCTTTTTCGCCGGCAACGACATAGTCGGTGTTTTTCGACACGCTGCTGGCAGCGCGGCCGCCATGTTGGACAATAAGAGATTCGATCTCGTCACGCTTATACCTTTGAAGCGTGCCAGTGACGACAAGCGTTTTCCCGGCGAGCGCGGCGCCAGCCGCGCCCGTACCAGTTCGTGTTTCAACATCGAGTTTGACGCCCGCGTCGCGTAGTTCCTTGATGACGCGCCGACCCTCGCGGCTGTGCAAGAACGCGTGCAGCGAGTTGGCGATTTCGGCGCCGATTCCGGCCAGCGCACCATCGGTTTTCAGCAAGGCGATTTTATCGAGCGGCGCTTCGACCAATGCCTCGATACAACCGAAATACTCAGCGACGATTCGCGCAGCCGTGGCGCCGACGTGGTGTATACCGAGACCGGCAAGAACCCGCACCAGACCGCGGGATTTAGCCTCCTCGATGCCGGCAAACAAGTTTTCCGCCTTCTTTTCGCCCATACGTTCGAGTTCGAGCACGGCATCGCGCTTTTTGTGAAGTGCGAATATGTCGCCGAACGAGGTCAGAAGGTTGGCATCGGCAAGCTGATGGACGACTTTCTCCCCCATTCCCTCGATGTCCATCTGCCCGCGGCCGGCGAAGTGAATGATCCGTTCGCGAAATTGGGCCGGACATTCGGGGTTGATGCAGTACCGTCCCGTTTCGTCCGCTTCGCTGAGTGGGTCCGGCGCCGGTATCTTTGCCGGCTTGCGGCCCTCTTTGGCGGCGCGGGCCGACTCCCGTTCCACCTTCGCTTCGTACGTTTCGATTTCGTGAACGCGGCGCTGATCATATTCGATTTCAATTTCGCCCCCGCATTCCGGGCATTTTTGGGGTGGCGCCATCGGTCTCAACCCGTGCGGACGTTTCTCTGTGAGCACTCGCACGACTTGCGGGATGATCTCACCTGCTTTCTCGATGATCACCGTGTCGCCGATCCGGATATCTTTCCGGCGAACCTCTCCCAAGTTGTGAAGCGATGCGTGTTGCACCGTCGTGCCAGCAACGAACACCGGCTCCATGTTGGCCCGCGGTGTGAGCTTGCCAGATTTGCCCACTTGCCAGTCGACGCCGATGAGTTTCGTAACGGCTTGTTCGGCCGCGTATTTGTAGGCAATGCACCAGCGCGGGAACTTGCTCGTGTAGCCAAGCGTTTCCTGCAGCTCGACTCGGTCGACGCGCACCACGACGCCGTCGATCAAGTACGCAAGCTCGTTTCGCTGGATGGCAAACTCTTCGATGAATCTCCAAACTGTATCGATCGTGTCGCATAACTTCGAGATGGGGTTCGCCGGAACGCCCCACGCGGCGACGGCTGCCAGGAATTCACTATGGGTTTTGAATGCGTCGCCCGTAAGCTCTCCTTTGCCATGGGCGAAAAAGCTGAGCCGGCGCTTGGCCACCACGCTCGGATCGAGCTGCTTCAGCGTACCGGCAGTCGCATTGCGCGGGTTGGCGAATGGCTCTTCGCCGGCTTGGGTAACTAGTTTGTTCAGTCGCTCGAACTCCGCCGTGGGCATGTAGATTTCGCCGCGGACTTCCAACACGTCGGGGATCGAATATTTTGCAGCGCGATGGAGCGCGAGCGGAACCGCGCGGATCGTGCGGACGTTTTGGGTAACATCGTCGCCTCGGCGACCATCGCCACGCGTGGCAGCCAGCACGAGTCGGCCGCGCTCGTACCGAAGGTTGATGGCGACACCGTCGACTTTCGGATCCACGAAATAACCGCCCGCGATCGGAAAGCCGGCGCGATCGGCTTCGGCGCGGGCTGCATCGTAACTCTCGCGAAGCCGGCGCCTGATTTCCTCACCCTTGCCGCCGCCTCTGCGCGCGATTTCCATTTCTTCCGCGATCGCCCGCAGTGTGCCATCCGTGGCTTCGTACGCCCGAGCCGCCCATTTGCGGAGGTCGACCGCGTCGTACGTGTTATCGATCGAAAACATCGGCTGCCCGTGGGCTACCGTGCGAAAGCCTTCGATCGGCTGGCCACCGACCCGCTGCGTCGGACTATCGGGTGTGACGAGATCGGGGTGTTCGGCCTCGAGCTTCATCAGTTCCTCGACGAGCTTGTCGTATTCGCGATCGGAGATGACCGGCGCGGCCTCCACATAGTACAGCCGATCGTGCTTGCGGATTTCGTCGCGGAGCGAGGCGATTTTTTTAGTTGCGGATGATGGGGCCACGTATTCTTTACCTCATTCCTACGGCACCAGTTAGAAAGGAAGAACGGCAAGCTTTCGTTGCGAAATAGGAGACATCAGCGGCGATGTTGCGTTGCTAAGTCCGTGCAGCCTACAATTGATCGGAACCAGCGGTTGGAAGCTGACGATGTGCGTAATTTTACTCTTCTCGTTGTTGCTTTGCATGTCGCCTGTCACTTGCGCCCACGCGCAGACGTTCAGTTACGCCAAAGCGCTGATGTTCAGTGGACCGGGTGTTGAACCGCAGAACACCGACCTGGGAAACATTGCGAGCGACGGTTCGGGCGGTCGCCAACCAATCGTTCGACCATTGGAAGCTGCGGATGTGGGCCATCTCTGGACCTTCTTCCCTCCACACTTTCAACTTCCAGACATTTACTCTGCGCCGACGCCTGCCACACCCGCACAGAGCGACGTTGTGCTGCGAGCTGGAATGCCGCTCGTTCTAGTCTTACCGGAACTCCAGCATTTTCCAGAATCGGCTAACGTGT
>DASZZA010000725.1:0-18454 GCA_035545135.1 Lacipirellulaceae bacterium
GGCGGCGGGGCGCGCGCGCGACATTCTCTATCTCGCCGACAATGCCGGGGAGATCGCGCTCGATCGCCTGCTGATCGAGCAGTTGCCGCGCGGCGCCGTCACCTTGGCCGTCCGTGGAAATGCCGTGATCAATGATGCAACGCTGTATGATGCCCGCGCGGTGGGGCTCGCAAAGTGCGCGACGCTGATCGACAATGGTTCGGACGCGCCGGGCACTCTGCTTCCGGATTGCTCGCCGGAATTCCGCGACGCTTTTGCGCGAGCCGACCTCATCATCGCGAAAGGCCAGGGCAACTATGAGTCGCTCGCCGGCACGTCCGGGCGGCCCATCTGGTTTCTCTTCGTGCCGAAGTGTTCGCTCGTGGCACGCCACGTCGGCGCACCGCAGGACGTGCTGGTCATCAAATCTCCGCGCCAGTCGCATTCCGCTCGAGCCGGAAATCCTGCGTGGGGGTGAGGCCGGCATGCCGTTCGCCACGGCTGACAGCGCCGCGCCCGCGCCACAGGCATTTCGTCAGATCGTCGACCGACTCGTGGCCTTCAAACCGGCGCCGCCATGAAAGCGCTCGTCCATTCACCGCCGCCGCGTAGTTCTCCGGCTTCCGACTACGGCGACCACTCACGTTAAACCACATTAATCCGCCTGGTTCAGTTCGCCGGCAGTCCAGCTCGATTCGCCGCCGGCGGTACGGTTGGCTCCGCCGCTGACCGACGAGGTGTTACCCACGGCCGTGTTGCCGCGGCCGCCGCTTACGCTGGCACTGGCGCCGGTGGCGGAGTTCTGGAAACCACCGCTGACCGACGCTCCCACGCCGTTCGCCGTGTTCTGCCACCCGCCCGAAATCGCGGAAACCCAGCCTACGCCAACGGTGTTGCCATAGCCACCGCTGATCGAACCCGTGCTCGAGTCGACCGTGTTCGAGACTCCACCCGAAATGCTCGCTGCCCAGGCACTCGGCCCCTTGACGAGGTTCGAGCCGCCGCCGCTGATGGACGCGTGCCATGCCGTCGAATCGATGATGTTGGCGCAACCGCCGCTCACCGTCGCGGCGGGCGCGGCCGCGACGTTGTGCTGGCCACCCAGCACGCCGGCGCCCACGCAGCTGATGCTGTTGTCATAGCCGAACACGACTCCCCAGTTGCAGGTATACGAGTTGCCAGGACCGACCACGAGGCAGTGCGATCCTCCCCGGGTCGTGACGCCACCAGAAGCGGTGAGCTCATTGTAGCCGATGATCAGGTTCCCCAAACCCGTGGGGCGGCCGGTGAGATCGTCCCACGGTGCATCGATCGCCCGCGCGCCCGCGCCATCTCGAATGTGAACATTGGCGCCTTCGAAAATGATATGCGGGCCCTTCACGAGGTTGATCGTGTCAGTCCGCACGGACACGTACGGCCCCACGGCCAGAACGGGGTTGGCCTGAACGGCCGCCAGCGCCGACTGGAGCGAACTGACCTTCGCGTTGGCGGCGGCCACATCAGCTTGGAGTCTCGCGATCTGTTCCTTTTGCGATGTGTTCTGTGCGACCAATTTGGCGACGACTGCCTCGAGGCAATCGAGGCGATCGTTCGGATTATGGTCCTCCTTGGCGGACAGCGGCGCCGGACTCGCGGCAATGCATATTGCGGCGGTGATCAACCCGAACACATGGCGATTCATGGGTGTATCCTTTCGATTTCGGTTTTGTGATTCCGGCCGAAGCGAGGTGGGGCCGATAAAATGATCCATCGTCCATCCTCACAACGCCGGATGCCGGCCGACTCGAGTCTTTGCCGCGCAGTCGGTCCAAACAGCACAACGGCCTGATTTCATGGGTGGCTCCGGAGTGGGTCGCGGGAACACCGCGCAGGAACGCACGCGGCTCGACATAACTCGCAGGCCTAGACGGCAGCAAATAGAAATTGCTCGGTACGGAATGAACCAGCCGGCCACGCAGGAGAGTCTGGCGCACTCGGACCGAAACTCACCTGTCTGCAGTTCAGCAGGATTGCGTCCGCAGGGGGGTGCGCGAGGCTCGTCCGCGCAAATGAAGACGCGCGCGCGACCTGGACTCCGGCCGCAGAACAAGGCCGAGGGCCGTGTACACCCGTTGAGTGACGGCGGCTTCTGGGATGGCTCGCGATGAACCATGCCGGCAAATCCCCGCCGGAGCCGCGACCGATGGACGCTCTCGACCTCACTCCATTGCTCACCCCGCTCATCGCCAAGCATCGGATTCCGGGGATTGCCGCCGCGAGGCTGCAAGGCGACCGCATCACGGCTGCCGGCGTGGCGGGAGTCCGCAAGGTTGGAGCGGCCGAACCGATCACGCTGACGGATCAGTTTCATCTTGGCTCCAACACGAAGGCGATGACGGCGACCCTGGTGGGGATGCTGGTCGATGAGGGCCGACTCACGTGGAACGCTTCGCTCGCCGAGATCTTCGGCGGCCCGAAAACGAAAATCGCGCCGGCGTGGTGGACCGTGAGGCTCGAGCACGTGCTGGCCCACCGCGCCGGGCTTGCGGAGAACGTCGGGCCCTTCGCGACCGCGCGCCGCGCGTTCGGAGGCGGTCAGATGACCACGCAGCGCCGCTTGCTGGTTGAGTCGACGCTCGCCCGTCCCCCGACCTACACTCCAGGCAACCAGCGGATCTATTCCAATGTTGGCTACATCGTCGCGGGAGCAGCGGCGGAGAAGGCAACGGGCCAATCCTGGGAGGCGTTGATGCAGGAAAAGCTCTTCACGCCGCTTGGGCTCCGCTCGGCAGGATTCGGCGCGCCCGGCACCGCGGGGGAAGTCGACGAGCCATGGGGGCACCACACCGCCACCCGTGCGCGCGATCCCGGATCGTGGCGCGCCGATAACGCGCGGTTTCTTGGCCCCGCGGGTACCGTGCACCTCGCGATCACGGATTGGGCGGCTTTCATTGCGCTGCACCTGCAAGGCGACCCGGCGAATCCGAATCGGCGGGTTCGGCTGTTGAAGCCGGAGAGTCTCGCCCGCCTGCACACGCCGTTTCCAGCCGATCATGGACGTTATTTCGGAGGTTGGGTGATTGAAACGCGCCAGTGGGCGCAAGGCGATCGGACTGGCGATGCGGGACGTGTGCTCTGGCACAACGGCAGCAACGGCCGGTGGTTTTCCGTGGCCTGGCTGGCACCGGAACGCGATTTCGCCGTGCTCGTCGCCTGCAATCGCGGAGACGGCGGAATGGACAAGGCATTGGATGAAGTTGTGCAGACAATTCTTCAGCAGCGGCACCTGCCTCTGCGAGAGTGAGTCAGCTGATGACGTTGGAGTGCCTCGCCCCCAATCAGGTCGAGGCCTTCCTCGACCGTACGGCGCGTCCGAGCATCCGGGCGCTCACTTTTGAAGCCCGGCGGATCGGCCGCAAAGCCATTTGCATCTCCATTCCTTTCAATCCGCGCCAGGTCGATCCGGCACGCCGGGCCTGTTGACAACGTGAGCCGTTCTGAGCACTTTTGAGCATGAAGGAAAAAACAACCCTTTTCCGCGCCCGGGTCCCGAAAGACCGTCTGCGACGGGCGGAGAAGGTCTTGGCAAAGATGGGGCTCAAACCGGGAGAGGCGTTCAACCTGTTTCTTGCGCAAGTGGAGCTGCGCGAAGCGCTGCCGTTCGCCGTGACGGCGAATCCGGGAAAGCTCCTTACCTCGGACGAACAGGCGACCGCCTGGACCCAAGCGCTCGATGCCTACTGACCCGCAACCGGGCGAGGTATGGTTCGCCGATCTTGGGATGGTCGAGAAAAGCCGGCCAGTGCTTGTCCTAGCCTACCCCAATCCGGACGATGCCCGCGCCCTCGTGATCGTTGCCCCGCTCACGTCCCAAATCCGGGGCCAGCGGGGCGAGATCGACCTTGGCCACCCACGCTGGCTCCCAAAGCCGTCCGCGGTAAATATCCAAGGGCTCGCCAGTTTCGATCGGCACAAGCTGGCCAGAAAACTCGGGGCACTCTCGGCCGGGCAATTCGACGACGTGAAGAGAGCGTTGCGCGATCTCTTGCACCTCTGAACAAAGCAGGAAGCCGACGCTCCAGGTTTCGCTGACTTCGGGGACGATTCGCTTCAGCTGCTTCCCCGCGACGGTTGCACGGACGCGAAAGACCACTGGTCATACTCGACGTGTCAGATCGATGACTCGGCCGCGCCAACGATCGCGGGAATTGCTTTCTTACGATAACTTGCCCCGAGCCGGGGGTGCGGGGGCGGCGGCGAGCTGGTCGATATTTTCATGGAGCGCACCTGAGTTCGCAGGCATTTTGGCGCTCAGTCGCGCGACCGACTGCGTTCATGGAGCGTGGCCATGTCGCCGCAGATCAGCGCGTCCTTCTTCGCCCCTGACCAGCGCTTGAGCTGGGCTTCGCGGGATCGTGCGGCGGAAAAATCCGGCTGTATTTCAATCCGAAGCAAAGCGATCGGCGGATCGAGCAAAGTGGTCCGGCATGCTTGCCCAGCGAGGTGGTCGTCCAGCCGCTGCTCAAGGTCGGTCGAACATCCGACGTAAAGCCGGCCAGACCGAAGCCGGAGGAAATACACTGCGGAAACCCCCTCGATTTGACCGCCAGTAAGTCGTCTTGCCTGAGCGACGAGCGCATTCACGAAACGAGTCGATAAGCTGTTCACCTGCCGAAGTCTATCGTCCGATCCTCCCTCAACGTGGCGGGCTTCGTTCAACAAAGTCCATGTGGAATAGGAGAATGCCCCGGAAGACGCCCTTCGACGCAGGCCGTTGGCCTTTGCTCAGGGCCATTCGACGCCGGCCGTCGAATTCGTGAAAGCCATGACGCTGTCTTGCCGGCCGCAGGCCATGAGCAAGGGCCGAGCTTGCGAGGCCCGCGTCGAATGGCTGGGCGAAGCACGGAGACATACGAACTTTTCCCGTCCGATCCGGCTTCGGTTCGTCGTCGGTGTGCCTGACGCGAAATTGGGCCTGGTGTCCTTTGCGGTGGCTCCGGTTCCGTTTCGCGTTCCGGAATCGAGACCATCGACTCTCCCTTCGATCCGCCAACGACCAACCGCACCGGATCGAGCGAAGGCGTGGATTGCCGAATTGCAGTCCAACCCGAAACTCCGTCGGGCAGATATCGCGCGACGTGAAGGTTTGAGTAGGGCCAGGGTAACGCAGCTGCTGTCGAAGGTCCTAACCTAACTAGAAACGCTTCGAAGTCGGACTGTCGGCGCTAGCGCCGAATTCACAACCCCGGCCGCCATGATTTGGCGGCTCCGCGCACCAATCGCGACCTCTCATTCTCGTGCTGCATTGCGCACTCCTCGGCTCGGTGTTCGGCACGGCTTAACTCACTGCGTAGCGATTTGATTTCTGCGTGCAGCCTGCCTTCGCGGCTGTAGGGCCAGTGGTGATCGCGGTCGGCCGCGACGCCTGAATTGCACGATTGGCCGTTCACCGCTCCCGACCCCATCAACAGTTCGGCAATCGCCTTCCCGATAGGCAGCCCAGCCATCTCTTCGCACCAGAGCCACTGGCCGTTCGCGTTGCACTCGCAAAAGATCGCCTCGCCAGTCTTCGCGATGAGGATGTCGAAGCACGCAAAGTTGAGGCCGAAGGCCGCCATGTAGCGGTGAAG
The DNA here is from genome assembly GCA_035545135.1 of Lacipirellulaceae bacterium. GTDB lineage: Bacteria > Planctomycetota > Planctomycetia > Pirellulales > Lacipirellulaceae > JABDGM01. The sequence goes on from DASZZA010000725.1 coordinate 5,589, forward strand.
TTTATTGTGCATCTCCGGACACGGATAGGCGGTGTGCTTGAGCCGCTTCGTGTCGAAACGGTGATCGTCGCTCGTGATGTCGCCCTCGCGCGCTTCGATGCTACAGGAGAAGACTTGTCGGCCCACGCATGTGATCCGCAGCTCGCGGTTCTTCTCGATGAACTGTTGGTAGAGCGTGGGCATGCAGCCCACTTTGTCAGCGACGGCCTCCAGCTCGGCCCGAGAAATGCGCCGCGTGAACAGGCCGTATTGGACCGTCTGCTCGCCCGAGTTCTCGGTGACGTTCAAGGAGCCGAGTGACTTGATTGCCAAGTCACCCTGCAACTCGTCGGCGAAGCGCCGCACCTCGGCGAGGTCGTTCGTCACGAGGGTGCGCGGCACCTGGAATCCTGCCTGAGTGGCGACCTGTAGTTGACGCAGCTTGCGGTGCGCGAGACGTGTGGTGAACGGACTGTTGATCCAAATGGCGTGGCCGAGCAGCGCGTAGATCCCCATGAGAATTTCCGAGAACTCGGCATCGACATATTGGAGCGCGCCTGGATCGAGCGAGAAGTGCGCCAAGACCACGGGCTCGGGTTTGCGATACCAGACGGAGGTGACTGCCCGGAGGTCGATGCGCTTGCCGCTGTCGCGCACCAGTAGCGTGCCGCTGCCCGTAGCGGGCGTGAGCGTGAGCTCGACGTTCGTGGCGAAGTCCTCGGTGTTGATGCGGACCCACGCGGCACCAGCGGCATCGAGGTGGCGCGAGACGGACTCGATGTGGCCGTCTTGTTTGGCGGTGAAAATAAGAATCATGGTGAAAAATTGCCCGCTGCCGGCGAGCGACAGCGGGCGTGTTTGGGGTTGGTGGTGCGGTTCAGTCGTCCTTCTGCGTGTCGGACTTCGTCTTGAAGAACGAACTCACGCTCTCGTCCTCACGGCACGTGGAGAAGTCGCGCGAAGCCGAAAACTCCGAGAGCTGCGAGTTGGGGTTGTAGGCGAATCCGCCTCCGCCGCCAGTATCTCCACTGAAGGCGAGGGCGTAAGGCAGGGCCGCGATGACGGGCATCGCGCCGCGGGTGTTAACAATCAGTTTCCTGATGGTCATGGTGGTATGTTATCTAGCCTGACTTGAGTATCTGAAGGGCGGTCGCCCTTCAGGCTGGCGGCGGAGTGCCGCTGGCTGACTCGATTATGCCAGCCGTTCGGATGAGTGGCCACGGGCGACTTGCGCAATTTTGCGCAAACGTCATTCCTTGTCCTCGCCATGGCAAAGAAACCCCGGCAACCCGTGAAACTTCCTCCAGAGTGGTTTATGCGGCTGGAGGTGTTCTGCAAAAAGCGATGGGAGGAACAGAATCGAGAAGGCGTAAAGGCGCCCCTCGACATCTACCAGTTCATTGGCGTGGCCCGACGGACAATCGAGAATGCCATAAGGGCTAGAGAAATGTCCCAGAGGTCATTCGCAACGATTACCGTAGCGATTGGCTGCGACAGCATCGAGCACTTGAAGGCGATTCTTTCGGGCACTCCATCATCAGGCGCCAAGCTTGCTGCACCGCCTGAGAAAATAACGACAGATGTTCCCAGCGAAGCCGAGAGCAGCACTGTGCATAAAAAGATGCTGCGTGCACAGGAACTTGTTCGCGCAGGTGAATCAAAAGCGGCGCAGGGATTGATGGAGGAGGCCCTCGCCACGGCGCGGACGGCAAAGCAAGCCGAGGCCATCGTCGAGTGCGTAGTGGGTATCGTTCTGACCTCGCCACGCCGCAGTCACCCTGCGAACCGGCGCGAACTTGTCGCCGAAGCCGAGCAGGCCGTGCAATCCGTCACCGATCCCGCGTTGAAGGTGCTGTTCCTGCGCGCCAAAGCACGCGTCTGCCACGACTCCCGCGATATTGCCGGTGAAGAGGCAACCCTGCGCGAGGCGCTCGCCCTGTGCGAAACCCAAACGGACGACAAAAAGCGAAACCTTGCTTCCCAAGCCTGCATTCTTCGCTCCGTCCTCGTCCACACGCTGTGTCATGCGAAGCGCCTCGATGAAGCAAAGCCTCTGCTCGCGGACTGCGAAAGCTATGCCCATGCAAACCCGGAAGATGAAGACGGAGAGCTCCTGCGAGCAGCCCTTCAGGCGGGTATCCATTTGGAGGCGGCGGCCGATAACGAAGAGGGCGCTATCGCGCGCATTGCGGAATTTGAAGCAGCTGCGAAGACCAGCCGGCGGGCGGACGGTATGGGTGGCGATTTGACCAAGGCAGCCAACAATCTGTCGCATGACGGAGCCCACAAGGCTGCCCTCGCTGCCGCCCAAGCAGCCGTGAGGCTGTCGCGCCGTGTCGAAGGAGAGCGTGGCCAGCGATTTTTAGCCGGTGCACTTTACACGGAAGCTTCCGTTCTCGCTCGCTCCCGAATCGACGACGAGTTGGCGCTCCGCAAAGCAGAAGCTCTTTTGAATCTGTGCAACCATCCCGACGATGCCGTCATTAAACAGGCAACTCAGCAGCTTATCGGAGAGCTGCGGCGCGTGTCTGGTGACTCACAGACGGCGGTCGATCTCGCCCGAACTGCATTGGCGAGCATCACAGGCGAACCAGAGGCAATCGCGTTTGCCAAATCGTCGCTTGCGAGAGCACTGAATGATAATGGGCAAACGGATGAGGCGCTAAAGGAGGTCCGGGAATCGCTTGAGCTACTAAGGTCTGTGAACGCGCCGACTGGAGCCTTTACGGAAGTGCTGTCACAGGTCTCGAATTACGCCTCGCAGTTGGGCGATGAGGTCGTGCTGCAAACAGCATTGCAACAATTGAAATCGCTCCCTGACTCACCCGAAGAGATCAAAGCGGAGAAAGCGCGCGCTCGTGCCTGTGCCGATGCTAATCTCAAGCTTCGCGGTCGTTTTCTTGATCTAATGGCCGCGCACCCGCCAAGCTCGACGAGCGACCCGCAGAAATTTGAGTCGCTGGCGTCGGCCAACGCGGTGGTGACGAAACCGATGATCGATCTATGGAATGAGTCGAAGGGCAGCGCTGATACCGCTGCGGGCCTTTATGACTTTTGGGGCCGAGGAAGCTTCGCCCGAATTCTCCACAACACACGGACGTTTCCTGAAAGCTTCAACGTTACAGTCGAGGCGCGAACATGCGATGACGTGAAAAAGGCGGTGAGGCTTTGGGGGCTTTACGCCGATCTTCTGCTTGTCGTCTGGAAAGGGCCTACGGAGAGTTGCATGACTATCGTGCCCATCCACGAGGGCTATGGCGATGAGGATGAAGCAGGGGGCTGGGGTTATATGATCGCGATGGGCAGCGTTTTGAAATACAAAGACTCGAAGCGGAGATGGTATCCCGCGATGGGACAGGCATCGCTTCTGCCACGAGATGTTGCGGTGTTCTTAGCCAATGAAGCGCGTCCGTTTGTTCAAGCAGGTAGGTTGATTGTAGTTCCGGCGGTTGGTGCCGGTTGCATCAATCCTGGCCACGGCCCATTCGAGCAACTCCTCGCCGAGTCAGCAAACGCTATCCCGTGCATTCGTTGGAAAGGCGTTGAAGGAATTTCCATTGGCCTTGTCCCATATTCACCTAATGCCCCGTTCGAAGTTCTAGCAGAGATTGCGGAGTCGGAATCCGTAACATTGCGAAAACTTCGGCTGCTTTTACTGCGCCGAACGCGGGAACTAAACCTTGATGGCACTGCAACGCGGCATGCAAAAGAGCTGTCTCTCGAAATCGACGACGCCCTTCGAGACTTGCAGGACAAACATCAGATTGCAGCGCGCAAAAATGCGTTTACAAGTGTGGATGAACCCCTGCACGGCGCGGTTGCTCAATTTAAGCAAGATGGTCACCGCCTCGGCAGTGTAGTCCCACAGTCGCCATTTGCCCCTCTGCTTGTGTTACAGACACTCGGATACGGGTGGCGAGTAGAAGGCACTGCAATTCCGAAGCTGCCGTTGCGCTTTGAACCTGAAAAGGGAGATGTGATTGGCACGTGGTTGGCACCACCGACGGGCGGATGGGTCATTCCGACCGTGAAGGTCGCAGAGTAAGTTACGAAGTCGGTGGAACAACGTTAGGGAACGGTCACGTTTTCTTTTCGGCTCGGCTGTAGTCGTCTGCAGGCGGCGTCCGTGTGCGATGAGGTGTTACGAACCCTCGTCAAGCCCGGCGGCGTCATGGGCCAACCGGCGCAAACAGTCGCCTATTTTTGCAGCCTCCGTGGTTTGTGTGCTCTCGACACGCTCGGAATTTTCCACGCCGAATTCGACTCTCGGCCACTTTATCCGCGACCACCATCTTGGACATCAAGAGAACTCCTAGAGTGGCTCCTCATCGGCAACTGGCAGCAACGACACGATACGTGGCTCAAGTTGTGCGCCTATGCGGCAGCGACGGGGAATGCTTTCTACTCCGGTTGATGACCCAAGACTCAGCCGGGCGGATATCGCCCGACGCGAGGGTCTGAGTCGAGCCCGGGTAACGCACGCAGTTGTTGGGAAAGCTCCGACCTGTTGCCGCGACCGAATACTCTGGCTTATCCGATGGTTGAGCGATACCGCGGCCTCCGCGAAACTGCTGACTTCAATTCCAGCCCAGGCGCTACTCGGCCCGAGGGAGCATGTTTCAAGTCGGTGCGTCTTTGCGTGCGGCGGCACTCGGCTTGCCAGCTGTGCCCAACGATCCGAAGACCAGCTTGCGATCCACACCGTGAAAGTCCGAAAGTACGCCGATCACCGATTGCTCATCAGCGCTTAAGCTCTGGACCGGTCGCGGTAATTTGGCGAATGCCTCGCGTTCAAATGCACATGCGAGGTCGAATACATTCTTCAGCGTGCTGGCTTTGGAAAAAAACTCAGCGAGCATTTCAACTGGGATAGTTGCATACTGGCGCGCCATTTCCTCCGAAAGCGAGCGACCCAGGTTCTTGAATCTCCCACCAAGCGATGTCGCGATTGTCGCCGAGATTTGAACCACACTCTCACTCCTTTCCTTCCCAGAATCTCCATATCTGAAACCGTCTGTTAGAATCCGCTTCCGCTCCTCCAACTCAAACTGCGGCAATCCTTGCGCAATGTAATCGAAGGTCAGCAATAGATGTGCCACGGAAATGTAGAGCAGGCGCATCGACCCCGTGCCTTGGCTGCTCGATGATGCAACAGCTTCCAATCCGGCCTTCGCATCCTCAAGGGTGCGGTTGAACCCATCGAATGAAAGCGCCTGGATGAGCCGCGATTTAGAGTTGTCGTAAATTCCCCGCCAATCGCCGCCGAGCTTTCCAACGCCGCCGACATCCAACTGTTCGGAAAATTCTTCTTCGTTAATTCGATCATGAACGTGCGGGACCAAGATTAGGCGCTTCAGGAAGTCGCCATTTAAGACAACAACGCCGAATTCTGCCCCGAACTTCAACACCTCGGCGCGATTGTCCGTAGTTGCTACGAAACAACGATCCAGCGACAGAACGCGCTGCAATCCTTTCGCCCAGAGCACGCGCTCCATTGCCTGCGGCGTGCGCTTCCGTTTTATATCTACAACACCGCGTTCACGGGTGTACAGAGAGGAGCGGCAATAGACATATAGATCGACGTCGGTCACATCATAGCCCTCATAGCGCAGTTTCGCACCCCGCACTGCAAAGAAGCCTTGAGCGAGAAAATAGCGGCGAAGAACTTCTTCTGCGACGCCGCCCTTATCGAGGTCGGGATTCATGTTAAATTCGCCCCGTGCGCAGATGTTGAAGCAGTTTACCAACTTCGCGTTTCATCGGTTCAGTCTGATTTTTGCGTCGAACCGCCCTCACGTTTTCTGGTGCCGAATATGTGGTGACCGATGCCCCAGGCAACTGAGTGGCGAGGCTGCTACTAGCCTCTCCATCAAGTATTACCTGGAGGGCTATGGCACCTACATCCGGTTTGAGCAGTTTCATGCTGAACATCCCATTCTCTGGCTTAACTTGGATCACGCCTTTGAGTTCAAGCACCTTGTAGTCGTGGCCGATAGCGGTCGCCGGACCGACCCAGTTGCCTCGGATCAGTTTCTCCATCAGCGCTTTTATCATCGTGATCCTTCCACGACCGTACTCGCTCTTCGTCATCCCGTAGGTGAGCGACGACACAAACGCCTTCGCCAGGTCGAACGCATCATCAACGACGGAGTCCGAGAATTTTTTGAACGCTCCAGGCTGCGTTACAAAAGAGAAAGAGCCGCGCTCGTTGCCTAAAACGTTCACGTCATAGGCCCCGATCGAGTGAAGTTTAGCGAACAACTTGTCCCCCAGTTTCGCTTTGACTGTTTCGACCGGGACACATCCACACTTTCCAAGTTCGTCGCGAACTTCGATCATCAACTTCTGATCGGCGGCCGATAGTGAAGCGATCACCGCGGTGATCTTCTTAGCCTCATCACGGCGAAAGAGATTCCCGTTAAAATATAGTTTCGTAGAGGAATCAACCTGCTCGAAATCCACAAACCCGATTTGCTCTGAAGCGCCAAGCAGCTCGTCGCATTCGTCATCAGATAGCTGGTACAGGTCTTGGACTTGTTCCTTCGCCGTGCTCTCGTCAGCAGGAAGCTCCGAGACCGTCTCCGCGAGGAACAGTGAAGCGGACTCGGACTGGGATGGGCTCGCTTCCGTAAATATGGTCGCGGTGTGCTCCAGAGTCTTGGCCGTGGTCAATCCAAGGACCTCTATGCCGTTCTGGCCCGTCGAGATGAGGTGCTGGCGTTTCAACTCCGTCAGTATCATCGGCAGTTCAAGTCGAGTGCTGATGCCTGCGGCCTTGGCTAATGCTTCGATCTTTGTGTTGGTTAAGGTGGCTTGCTGCGCGGCGGAAATCGCAGACAGCAGGACGCCACATTTCCCCGCAAACGATACCTGTTCAAAACCACCTCCGGTATTGGTGACCGATGATAGCTTGTTGGCGTGGTGTATCAGCCACGCGCCCTTTGTTGAGGCCTTCATGCGCTGGATGGAACTGCCAGCAAACGCATCGAATGTCATGGAAGCAAGCCGACAGGGCCTGCCTTCTCCGAGCGCTCAGGCAGCGTCAGTTTTCCGGCGGTGGCGGTTCTCAATGTCCGGATCCGCACAACCCTCAGCGCCGTTTGCGATACCGACGTCTTGGCAGAGGAGGGGTGAGTTTGACGTAATCGTGTGCTCATGATGAAGGCCGGCGTGCTACGCTGCCTTGAATAAGTGCCCCTTTGAGTCAGTCATGGACGCGTCGGACAGAATCTCGTCTGCGGCGGCGGAGAGTCGGAAAGAGATCTGAAATTCGCTCCAAAGATCGGCAGCGGCGTCTTCGCGGCCCTCCTGAGCCAGCTCAAGAAGCGTTCTGTAACGAAGATCGTCGGGATGAAGTCGGGAATAGTGCACGAGGATGTGAAGATTCCGCCTCGGCCAAGCGGGCTTGCCTGCCATAGGCGGTCACATTCCAAGGCGCTACTTTCCGCGTAGCGGCGCGCTACTCCCCGCGTAGCGGACCCGCATTACCTTTTCCCGATCAGGACGTCCGCAGGGGCCGAAAACGTCCACGCCGTAGGCTCCTTCGGTGAGTACACCGACTTGACACCAATAACCAGACTGGCCTTGAGATGAGCGTGAAGCTGCTCGTCGTGCCCGCCGATCTCTTCGATTGTCCGCGTGAGGCTATTACGGAAGGCATCTCGCTGCCGTTTCCTTTGATCGTTGATCTTGCGTGCACGTCCGTCTTTTCCAGTGCTCGACTTCAGGTACGAGGCGATTTCGTCCATTTCGCTTTCGACTGCCGCGCGTTTTTCGTCGTCGTTTGCCTCTTTAGCCTCGGCGAGTTCGTCGCGCAGTTCACTCAACCGTTCGCGGCAAGCTCTCAGCGCTGTGGCATCCACCGCTTCCCCACCATCGCTCAGAGGAATGCCAAATGACTCGGCAAATCCATCGCGTAGCTCCGCCGAGGAGATTTTGCCGTCGAGGACATCGTCAAACGCCAACAATGTGGTGTCCGAGAGTATTTCGTGAACCGTGAGTTCTCTCCCTGGGTTCCGCAGCAGCTGCTGGAGAAACGCACATCCTCTTTGATGCTTGCTGACCAAGAACGAACTCCCGCCAGCATACCGAATCTCCCAAACGTTTCCGCGGCGCCACATGAAGTTTCGCGGTGTTCCAGAATTGGATGGCGCCGCGACGCTGCTGACGGATCGATCAATTGCGACTCGAAGCAGGCAATCACCTGGGAGTTTGTGGTCGAGAAGATCGCCAGCATGTTGCGTGATCATTTTCTTCAGGACCGATTCGATTTCAGCGGCGTGCCTGTAGTGGAGGTCCAGGACACGTTGAGCGACACCCGCAACATTTTTGCCCAAGTACCTAAAGCTTCTCGCGACTGAGGGGTAGGCTGCAATCAGGTCGGCCGTGCTCTTCAAGTCTTTAAGCTTCCGGGCACGTTCGATGTAGGACGCGATGAGGATCCGGTCCTCATCGATGGGCCGAGACTCAGTGAAGACATCCGATTTGTAGTGGCCGGAGGGGTCGAAAGTGTCGGCCTCAGCCGCGAGGATTCCGAAGCGCCGGTCGATGCATTGCGAACAACCTCCGCAGTGGGTGTGCTCTCTCGTTCGCTCCCACGTATGCGCGCAGCTGATGGAATGGGCGATCATTTCGCCACACCCGGCGGCAACGATTCTCTTTATGACTTCGCCCTTGGTCTCCCAGAAGAACGGATTCTCCACGGCGAACGGCTCGCCTTGGACTAGGGAGAATAAGGCGCTCATGTCCGCCAGAACGCGTGGATGAGTGGTGCGGGTTGCACGGCCTCCGACAACTTGCGCGCACACCGGGAGGTTCATGCTGACGACGCCGTTTTCGAAAAACTGCAAGCTGCGGGTCCCAAGCATGCGGGCTACAGTCGACCCCAAAGCCGCGAAAAGGAAGGAGCGTGTTCTCTGGGTGTATTCGCGACCAAGGTTCTTCTTCTTGTTGACACGGATGGTGACGTACAGCGGCTGCGGCCCAGTGGCGACCTCGTCGAGTTTTCTCCGGAGCAGTTTAAGCGCGGCAATATTTTTAGGCGTCGAGGAATGTGTAACAAACGCCATCGCTTTCCGCTCGATTTTCAATGCGTTGACAGCACCGGCCAGGGAATCAAGCCCGCCTGAGAACATGGCCACCTGCTCGACGTGAGGTGACGAGGGCACCTCCTTACCGAGGTCGAGGTACTGCTGAAACCCCGGTGGCGATGAGGCCTTCGAGAATTCGAATGTGTAGAAATCGTCGCTGAGAAAGTTCAGCAGTCGGACAAGGCTCTCGGTGATCTCCGGTTTTGACCAGAACTCAGGGCGGCGAACCGGAATATGAAGACGCATATGTCTGCGCCAACTGGAGCCAAACCTGTCGGTGTCCTGCAACGAACGTGTGGCCGCTTGGTCGGCGCAATACACGTATGTCGCGATCTCAACCAAATCCTGATATTCTGGAGGTATGTTGCGGTAAAGGGTGCCGTGCAGGTCCTCAATGCGAAGCTGCACATTTTCGTCAGCGCCACCGCCCCATAGGTTTAGCTTTATCGCTGGTGCGTCGCCCCCGTTGACGCTGAGACCGCCGCATGAAAAGATGTGCTCAGAGTCCATTCGGGGTTGCACGTGAACTCATCTCGGCGCGCATCTTTTGAAGCGCATACCAACCAAAGCCGTCTGACTTCTCTCGATCGATTTTACCGGAGCCCTCGAAGCGATTTTTAGAAAACCACTCCGCGCTGAATTTCTCAACAATCGCGGCTGCTTCAAAGCTATGGGTGCGCATAGCCGACTCATACTCTGCCACCTGAGCGGTCGTGGAGAATCGACGTCCATCCCCAATCTGCGCCCCCACGGTCTTCGATAGAAAGTACTCCAGGCACTGCTGAGACAGGCGCGCAAAGAAGCTGCGCGCCACCTTACCAAATTCGCCGACCCGCCCAAGCTTTGAAAGCGCGCCGTGCGCTTCAGCCGCAGATGGCGAAATCAGCGTGCCGAGCGTCGTATCGAGGTGCTCTGTAACGGCGCTCACTAACGCATTCTGCGCCATCTCACCGAAATCACTGCGCTGATGTATCCGGTCTAGCTTGGCGTCGACTGCTTCGTGAATCGCCAGAGCAACCTCGGCGACAGAGGTCGTCTGAGATAGTCTCAATCCCTCGCCCTCAAGATACGACTGTGGGTCCATCTGCGTTGCCGCTACCGCAAGCTGGGTCATCAGCCATACGACCTCCGAAAAACCTCGATCATTCTGGATTGCAGCAAATGCCTTGTCGGACGCGCTGATGGTCTTTCCGGCAACGACATCAACCGCTCCGCCCTCTTCGATCAAAGCGACGACCTCTTTCCAGGATCGCGTTCGGGGGAGAGTGCCTAACCGAATATGGCCCATGGGAACGGTCCTTAGGCGCCGTTCATCACGCCAGCTCTCTATCACGCGAGGTCGGGGAAGCGACCTGTAAATCCTGGAGATGCAGTGTCATCAGTTTCGGCGAGGCCTGCGCCGAGAGTTGCTATTGCCATATCGGATGAATCCACGATGCTACGCAAACGGAAAAACTCCCTTGATTCGCGGCAACAGCGGCGCTTTAACCACGGTCTGGTTCGAGGATTCTTCGGATCTCGTCGCGAGACGTTTGCCCTTTGCCTGACCACGCGCCGACGAGAATCGTCAAAATGGCTTTTTGATTCGAACCATCTAACGCCAGTCCCCGACGCTCCAAAAATTTCAACAGGTCGCTCATCGCAACTCTGCCTGTTTCCGAACGTCCGAGGTTTTCTGCGGCTTCTTGAATCTGTTCTTCCGTGATTTTCATACGAGGATGTCGATCAATAAGTTTGGCTGGGTGTGACTGTGTGGTTGAAGCGTCACGCGGCGGGATTGTCTCCATCTCGATCTGGAGATTGTGGCGGGTTCAATTCGTCCGCCGCCGTTAGCTGGCGCGAACTTGATGGCTTGTCTCGCAAGCGACCTGTGCCTCGGGCGGTATCGAGCATTTCGGAAGCTGCATCCGCGAGCAGATCCCGCCGGGTTTGGCGCTCCGCATCTGCGCATTGGCCGAGAGACATCGCGGAATGAGCAGCGACTCGAATTGAGTCCTTCAGGTAACCGTCCCGAGTAAAGTAGCCTCTCTCAGTTTCAGTCAGCGGTCTTTTGTCCCGGAGTTTCGTTATCGCGACGGTGACCGCCTCGAACGCGCTAAATCCACTTGCTCGGTCGAGCATCATCAATGTTTTCCTTTCTTTCTCAAAGGCGGGTGAGAGCGCAGCTGCTGCCGCTTCGGCGATAAATGCGGGAGCGATCTGATAACTGCCTAAATGGTTCGTGCTTGGTTGAAGAAATAGACAGTCGACCACGGATGGTTGCACCCCGCACAGCACGCGTTTCAGCGCGTCGGACATCGCGACAATTTTACTTCGGGGATCAGAAAACGCCGCGATTGGGCCGGCCTTCAGTTCCTGAAGCTGCTTCTCCGTTTCTGCGAGGACGTGCGAAGAGCGGTCGAGTTGCTGCTGAAGATCCTGAATTTGGGTCACGAGCGCTTGTTTCGTGTCATCGCCTTCTTTTTCGAGTTGGGCTATGCGTCGTTGAAGTCGCTCGACACTCTTTTTCGACGCGCCCAGTTCCTCAGTTAGCTTTGTCATCGCCGCGTCTGCCGTTTTGACCTGCTTTGTCAGAGCATCGCGCCGATCGAGGCCTAACCGTGCGCGAATATCGGCATACTCCTGCCGGTTCTCTTCCTTGGCCCGCTCTTCCTCTTCCTGCATGAGCCGCCAGAGCGCCGGCCGTTTCAGTGCAAACCCCTCCACCAAGCTGTCGAGGACATCATTGACCTGCATGTCCCAAGTTTCGAGGAGACCTTTGTCGCGTGCTCGTTTCGACTTTCCGGACTTATCGTCGCCTTCCATACGCGAGCGCGTCCAGCGATCAAGCATCCGCCAATCCTCGATGATTTCCCCCGTCCCCATGATCTTGGGAATTGGCCGGAACTCCGCCGCTCGGCGGCGACGCTCCGCGACGAGCGCCATCTCCAGTTCGTTCCACACAATTTTTCCGTTTCCTCCTACCAACCCTAGACGGTTTCCGTCCTTATCGGATTTCCGAACGATTAAGTGCGCGTGGATCACTCCCTGCTGAAGGTGCCAAAGCACAAGTTCGGGCTCCAACCCCCGTTCAGCGCCTTTGTACTTTGTCGCTCTCCGGAACTCCCGCTTCAGTACTCGGGATGTGGCACAGAGGAAGTGTCTAAACTCTTCCGGACGTATCACGCCTTCATATAGGGCACGTTGAAACGCGACGGAACGATACCTTGGAAGGCTCAGTGTCCGATACTCGATCGGTTCTTCCCACCGCACCCATTTCCATCGCTGTTCCTTTGCCGCCCAACGGTTGTACCCGGAATATGCCTGCTCCAGTTGTTCGAGCCGTTTGAAGCACTGGTCTCCATCGAGTGTTTGATAACCCCGTAACGCGAAGACGAGGCCGGGGCCCATACCCCTGAATTTCTCGTCGCCGACCACGGCCATTCGCACCTGCTCCTCAAGTGGACGTTGCTGAAGCAGTCGGAACTCCTCGCGCTCGCGGCCAGGTGTTCCTAACCACCGAATCTCACCAGGCTCGACCGGCTTCGTAGTTAGCGCCACATCTTCGGCGCGAGACTTAGCTGCGCCCAACTGATTTTCGAGACCGGGCGTGAGGTGCTTCTTCGTGGCCGGCCGTGAAAGACCGCCCTTTCGCGCTCGTTTGCTCTTATTGGGCATGCGTGTCCCTGGGGAGCGGGAGAGCCCAGCCTCCCGCGGAAGACCGGCGGCCGGTACGGCCATGATCCGAGGGCAAGCGAGCTTGCCCTTCGCGGAAGTTCGGCGTGAAGCCGAACTGCCCAGACCATGCGTGCGACATAG
>DASZZA010000726.1:0-2698 GCA_035545135.1 Lacipirellulaceae bacterium
GACTTCGCCATTCTTGACGTGAATTTAGGCTGCAATCGATCAACGCCGGTTGCCGAGAGGCTTTGGGCAGCCGGCGTGCCGTTCGCGCTCGCCACGGGTTACGATGACCGCCAGCTGCCCGAGGAGGCGTTCCGCAACGCGCCGCATCTTGGGAAGCCTCTCGACCACCATCTTCTCATCAGCGCCCTGGGCCGCCTGTGAAACGGTCCATATGGATAGCAGGGAGGCGCCCCTCTTTCGTCCGCAAGTGGCTCATCTCGGACGAAGCGGTAGATACCACTGAATCACGTCGAAAGCAGACACGGCGGGCGACCTGAGGGGTTTTGACCTTAGCTGCCACACAGCTTCTGCCTAAGGGTTTCTCCGAACTTGATTGTCCCCCTTTCTCTGCGGATGCTGGGAGTGAAGGTTGCCGTAGGCTTTCAAGAGGAGGACCCCAGCGTACAAGGAAACCGGGTCCTGGTGCACTTTCAAGGCGGTGGCACCCCGACCAACGATGCCAGTAGATGTCATCGATGAACCGGCAACAGGCTGCGCGTGAGCAATGCTTCGAAGGCCGATGAATACTAGGATGGACGGCAGATTCTTTAGCCCTTTGATGGTGGCTGGCCCCGGCTGCGTGGTCGGTGGTCAACCACCGTAGCCTTGGCGAGTTTGATCGATGGTGGCCGGCCTTGTTCGCGGCATCTGGTCGGTCTCGAGAAGGACCTGGCCATGCTCGTCAGGCAAGCGCGTATCGTAGGCAAGAGAGACCTGAATCCTTTTCGGCAATGGAACCGAATAGGTCCTCCCTTGGGCGACCATCCTGTCTATCGCATCTACGGAAACACCAAGCACCCAGGCCGCCAGCTGCCGGGCCTTTTCCACCCGTACGCAACCATGGCTCAGGGCGCGCTGCGGCCGATTGAAGAGTTGCTTCTCATTGGTGTCATGAAGATAAACGAGCTGATCATTATCAAGCTCGAACAGGATCCGTCCGAGAGGATTCTGCGGCCCAGGTGGAATGTGGTGGGCTCCCTCGTTGCGAACCATTGATGGCGTCGGCGTCCAGGCTGGATTGAATTCGACAGCAAACATCGAGGAGACTAACTCCGGCGTCGGACTGTCAGGCCGACCAACGATCACTCGACTGCGCAGGACAGGCGCACCGTCCTGCAGCGCGATCAGCTCGAACGACCGGATGTCGACCAGGACAAATTTGCCGTGAGAGGGAATAGCTGGCCCAGAGGGACTGAGTTCGGGTTGTGGCGCCGCGACGGGCTCTACGATAGTCACGGGCGATGGGTTTGCTGTAGTGCAACCGGCACTTGCCAGTGCGCAAGCACTGGCCAACAGGCTCAATAAGCTCGACAAAGCCCTCATCCTTACGCCTTTGGCTCGTCGCGTTGAGACCCTGTGGCAAGCTTTCCTGTTATTGGATCGACAACATGAATGCGCCCGCAGGCTGGACAGGGTTGGCTCACGTATTGACCAGGTGCGGCAGGCAGTGGCGTAGAGCCCTGCACTACGGCTCCCGTGGTGGGACAACGAAACAGAAAACTGCGCATTCCGCGGCCTTCCTCACATATAAAAAAGCCGAGAATCAGCATTGGGGCATTGATGTCGATCAATAGCGGACCGGCATCGCCCGCCGTGTCCATCGGTGAGTCCAGAAGAGATCGAAGCGTACGGAGAGCCTAGTCTAGAGTGCGACCGCCGCTCGCGCCGGAGGTTTCGGCCTAGTCATTGAGATCGGGTCTGGCACGCAGGCCGCAGCGCTTCATGAGAGCGGCACCAATCAGGTCGTAGCCGATCTCAGCGAAGTAAGTTTGCAGGGCTTCTCCGGCGCGAGAAGACCGTAAGGGCGGCATAATGGCTTAAAGTACGCTGAACGCGGTCTAGCGCGTCATCTCCGCCCCGGAAACCCGCGCGTGAGACAGCACAAGCTCGGCTGCTGGCCTAACCCAGATTTGTTTGATGCGGATCAATTCGCAGCATTGAAATATTGGCATTCTTTCCAAATGCGTCGCTCGCAAGTCGAAGTTCAAGATGTTTCCATTCGTCCGGTCGGATTGGCGGGCGCACTTCGGATTCCCCAAGGCGCACGATCCATTATAGTGTTCGCACACGGCAGCGGCTCGAGCCGGTTCAGCCGGCGAAATGTCGAAGTCGCTGACGCCCTGGTCGGCAGAGGATTTGGTACGCTGCTCTTCGACCTCCTAACAGACGAGGAGGCGGCTCATCGGATCAACGTGTTCGATATCCCTCTGCTCGCCAAGAGAGTCTCGGAAGCCGTTCAGTGGCTTGACCGGAACGCCTCCACGCAGAAGCTCCAGATTGGCCTATTCGGCGCAAGCACTGGGGCGGCCGCTACGCTGGTTGCAGCGTCAGATCCGGGATCGCGCATCGCCGCCATCGTTTCGCGCGGTGGGCGCCCGGATTTGGCGGGAGATGCGCTTGAGCGGGTTCGCTCGCCAACTCTCCTCATCGTGGGCGGCGCCGACACTGCGGTGCTTGACCTCAACCGACAGGCGCTCGAGCGACTAACCTGCGAAAAATTGTTGATGATCGTTCCCGGCGCAACGCACCTCTTTCCTGAGAGAGGAGCGTTGGAGTCCGTCACCGAGCATGCCTGCCGCTGGTTCCTTCGGCATGCCCAGAACGAGCGGCGCCGCGATGTACTTCAAGACTAGAAAGGATGCGGGCCACCAGCTTGCCC
>DASZZA010000727.1:0-1956 GCA_035545135.1 Lacipirellulaceae bacterium
GCCAGGTTGCAGTGGGCACGTTAAATATGCCGGCCAATCGGCGCTGCTCGACTTTCATTTGCCGCGCGTGATCGCAGCGTCCACTCGGTGTGAACTCCTGCGATCGCTCAACAGGGAAGTCGTGCTCGTGCGATTCGCTCGTTCGTGGTTCGCCCAGCGCAAAACGAGGCCCGCCTACGCCGACAGCCGCCAACACCAATAGCGCCGACAACAGCGCCGGTTGCACGGCAGTCGCAGCTTTTCGCAAAAAACCAGCGGTTTTTGTCACAGATTGCATAACCGTTGCATGGGCGAACCGTTCATGGCTGAGATTACATACCCACAAAGAACCGGTCAAGTGCGCATTTCGTCCGCGCAAGCGGTTCCGTACGATCGGCAACCGCATCCGGGTGATCCGATGTTGAGCTGCGGCGCGGAGGCTCCGCAGAGCGGAGCGCGAAGCAGCGGCTAATTTTCAATGCACAGATCAATATGGCATCCCTACGATCGCCTCGCTTCTGCGTCCCCTCTCGTACTTCGCCGCAAATGCGCCAAATGTTCACCTCACTGAGAAATTGCGCGAAATAACGCTCTTCGCGTCATCCGCGCCACCTCCACACTACGAATGGCGACGAATTGACAAGTATCCCTTTACTTTTGCCCGCGGATTGTGAAAAAATAACCTCCGTCGCAGGCTTCCCACGGGGGGAGGCCCTTTTTGTTGCGCTCCACCCAATTTGCCCGCAAGTCTGGCAACTGCTATGACCACCGAATCCTGACCCTCGACCAATACTGCCATGTCCGAACGAATCCCTATGACCCGCGCTGGGTACAACAAAATCAAAGCCGAGCTGGACGAGCTGCAAAACGATCGGATGCCGGAGATCGAAAAGCGAATCGCCGCCGCCCGGGCCGAGGGCGATCTCAGCGAAAACGCCGAGTACCATGGCGCCCGCGAATCGCAAGGCTTGTTGCAGGCCAAGATCAACTTGCTCAAAGATAAGTTAGCTCGCGCCACCATCATGGACACGGCCAAGGTTCCCAAAGACCAGGTCGCCTTCGGCTGCACGATCGTGGTGAAAGACCTCGACTTCGGCGACACCGAAGAGTTCACGCTTGTCGGCGCCGGCGAAGAGGACTACGACACCGGCCGCATCAACATTGCCAGTCCGCTGGCCCAGGGCTTCGTCGGCAAAAAGGTCGGCGACCGCGTGGAAGTCCAAGTCCCCGCAGGCACGAATAAGTTCGAAATCCTCGAAATCCGCTTCGAAGATGAATGAACTATTTAGCCCCCGGTCAATGACCGGGGGCTAATTGGAACCGGGGGTAATTGATCGACGGCCCATTGACACATGCGATTGGCTTCACGCCGCGTCGCTGCGACCAGCTTCCGCCGAATCCCCATTGACCAAACGGGAAGCCGATTTCTTCTTGCGCCGCCGTCGTGCGGTTTTCACTTCACCGCTGGCATTCGAAACATGCGGCGCGACACTCGGCTCGAGCGAATGAGCCTCGCTCGCATTTGTGTACAGCGTCTCGGCAGGCGACTGTCGCAGGCCGAAGATATCGTGCGTATCGGCCCCCACCGATGCGAGTCGCTCGGCCGCTTCCTTCTGGCGTGTAAACACAAGCACTTGATGCCCGCGCCGGCTGAACCCTTCCAGCACGGCCGCCAGTGCAGCAGTTCCGCGGGCATCGAGCCGTTCGAACGGTTCGTCGAGCACCAGCGGTAGCCACACACCATGCCGGCTCGCCGCCGACAGCAGTGCCAGGCACAGGCTCAAGTAGACCCGGTCGCAATCCTCGCCTGCGAGCGAACCGACCGGTACCGTTTCACCGTGTTGATTCACAACATGCGCGCTTCGTCCGCAGCTTGGCGCGACGAGTCGCCGCAGCCCGCCGTTCGTCAACTGCGCCAGGAAATCCGAAGCCTCCGTGAGGCAATGATCCGTAATGTTATCATCACCCAGCGTGACC
>DASZZA010000728.1:0-4727 GCA_035545135.1 Lacipirellulaceae bacterium
CTCCAGGTGGCGGAACTTCGCAGCCGATGTGGAGCTTGAGCCGCCCCAGTTTGGCTTTGCTGAACCTGACAACCTAGAAAAGTCGGCTTGTCGGTCGAACCATCCAAATGAGGTGGCCATCGCGCTGTCAGGACTTTACGAGTGGAGGATGCCGCTCCAGCAGCTTTGCCACCCCCGCCCCAGCGTATTTGAAACGAACCGTCGCGCCACAGTGCTTAGTTTGGACTCCTTGTTGAAGCAAGAGATCAAAGGCCCCGAATTCTTCGAAGAGAACTACTTCACGAACGGAATGAAGACCCTGATAGACAGGGCATTCCGGCATCTCGCAAGCGGGCAGGCAGGCTCATCGGTTTTCCTCCTTTCCCAAGCCATGGGCGGCGGCAAGACGCACAGCATGATCGCTCTCGGACTGCTCGCTCGTGAGCCAGCGTTGCGGCGTACTGTTCTGGGCGGCGACGATCCGGCGCCCCAGTTGAAGGCATGTCATGTTATCGGCTTCAACGGCCGCAAGACGGATGCTCCTGCCGGTATCTGGGGTGACTTGGCTGCCCAGCTCGGTAAGGCCGATCAGTTTTCACGATATGTGACGCCACTCTTCTCCGCGCCGGGGCCAGAAGCGTGGAAGCAGCTGCTCGGCACGGATCCGGTGATCATCTTCCTGGATGAGCTTCCTCCGTATTTGGAGTACGCCTTGTCCCGTCCAGTTGGAAACAGCGATTTGGCCGCAGTCACCACCGCTGCTCTTGCGAACCTGTTCGTGGCCGTGACTGAGATGAGCAACGTGTGTCTAGTCCTTTCGGACTTAGCCGGCACGAACTACTCGACAGGCCAGGAAAAACTCCAGGCGGCGCTAGATCGTGCGATCCAGAATCTGACCGGCGAGGCCAAACGGATCGCCACGCCAATCACGCCGGTGAACCCCAATGGCGACGAACTGTACCACATTCTGCGCAAGCGACTTTTTGCGAAGATTGCTCCTGACGCGGAGATAAGCGGGGTCGCAACAGCCTATCGCGACGCGTTGCGGGAAGCAGCTCGCATGAACCTCACCACGACGTCCCCTGAAGCCATGCATGGCCGGGTGGTTGATTCGTACCCGTTCCATCCGGACCTCCGCGAACTTGTGGGCAAGTTCAAGGAAAACGATGGCTTCCAGCAGACCCGCGGCGTCATCCGCCTCATGCAGATGGTGGTTGCGGACCTTTGGCAGTCAAAACGGGCGGAAAAGATCGCGCTAATCCACCCCTACGATCTCGACCTCAACAAGGACGAGATCGCGTCCGAAGTTCGGACGATCAATCCGTCACTCAGTGAAGCAATCGCTCACGACATCGCGCATGGTGGAGAGTCCGAAGTAGAACAAATTGATGTGGCGAACCGGAACACCGATGCCTCGGACGCCGCTCGGCTCATCCTGATCGCATCCTTGTCAACGACACCTGGCGCGATCCACGGGCTGCGAGAGTATCAGCTCGTCGACTGCCTCCAGCGACCGGGTCGCGATCTTTCGACCTTCAAGGCCAACGTACTCGATAAGCTCGCGACCCGTGCCTGGTACCTGCACAATTCAGCCGACGGACGACTTTATTTCAAGAATCAGCAGAACCTCGCAGCGAAGCTGCGTTCGACTGCTCAGGCGCTACATCCAGAGACGGTCGATCGCATGCTTCGGGAACACCTCGAAGACTGGTTCGAAGCATCGCTCAAAGACTGCTATCAGCTTGTCAGCGTTCTCCCCCCTCCAGATCAAGTGCAGCTTGAAACCGAGAGAACCACGTTGGTGATTGTGCGACCAGGCAGCCAGGCTGCCGGACTGCCGATCTCGGCCGACTGGCAAGCGTGGTGGGCCCAACAGCAATTCAAGAATCGAGTTCTGTTCCTCACGGGCTCACGAGATACGTACCAAAAGGTGCTGGATGCCGCTCGCCAAACCCGAGCCCTCGAAAGCATCGAAACCGATTTGAAGTCCGAAAACACGCCACCGGACGATCCCCAATGGCGTGCTTTGGACATGCTCCGAGACCGGATTGGACTCCAATTTTCCGCTGCCTTGAAGGAAGCCTTCGACCAACTCGTCTACCCGTCGATCAACAACGCACTTCGGCCCGCTGGCATAGAATTGGCGTTTGCTGGTAACCAGAGCGGAGAAGCGACCGTTCGAAAAACGCTGGAGGGCGTCCAGAAGTTCACGACGAAGATCGACGACGACACGTTCCGCACGAGAGCAGAGGCTCGACTGTTCGGTGGCGCCGACTCGAAGGTCGTTCTCTGGTCCGATTTCAAGCGTAACGCCGCGGTCGCCACGACGTGGCAACTACACAAGCCTTCCGCTCTCGACGACCTAAAGGCTGAATGCCTGCGACGTGGGTTGTGGCGAGAAGAAGGTAATCACGTTCGTCGCGGCCCATTTCCTCCGCCTGCACCCGAAGTCAGCATCCGGGTCCTTTCAACCGACGATGATCCGGCAGGAGATGGTCGCAGCTACCTGAAGATCGAGCCTTTGCATGCGCCGATGGTGGTTTTCGAAACCGGGGATTCCGTGCCGACGCCGGCCTCCACCCCGGTGCCAACTCCAACTCGCTTCGAGGCTACAGGACTCCGGTATCAGTTCCTTGCTCTCGATCCAGCCAAGCCGGAGTTGCTCAGCGCGGTAAAGGAGTGGTCACCGTCCCTGCGGGTGAAACACCGGCTGACAAACCGCGGCGACCATTGGGAATTGGAGCTGCTCGCACTTCCAAGGGCCGCCGGTGTTGCGATTCGCTACACCACCGACGGATCGTCCCCACAGAATGCCGGCGCGTCCACCTACGCTGGGCCGTTTCGCGTCCCCAATGGTACTCGCGTCGTAATCGCCATGGCTCAAGCGGCGGCGCACAACTTGGCATCCTCGCCGATCACTGTCCCAATTCCGCAACGCGGCGAGGAAGCACGCCGGATTGATCCGGTGAAACCTGCCGTTTGGCGCGGCTCACTCCGTCTCGATGACGCCGGCACAACTTGGGACTTCATCCGCAGAATAGAGTCGGCGTCGCCGGCTGGCTCCGTGAAGGCGCAGGACATTCAGCTAATCGCCGAGAGCGCAGACGAACGGCAGCACGTGGACTACGTCGGTACCCTTGAGGCAGGGTACGATGGCCCCGCACTAAAGCACTTGGCCGAATCCGTTCAGACGCTGTCGGGCCCCGGCTCACTTCGACTGATAGTTGGCAGCCTGAGCTTCACGACAGGCCAAGCACTGCTCGACTGGCTCCGCGCAACAAATCAGGCCGTTGATATGGAAAAGGTGTTTCAATCTTGACCGCAATGTCACGTTCTCGATCAGCAGGCGACGGTACACCACGGCGTGTCATTGGTCTGGGCTTTATCCCAGCCGAGGCCCGCCACGGTTTTGTGATCGAGGTGCCGAAGGGCGCCTCACGAGACGACCTGGTCGCCATTTCGGAGCGCCGAGAAACCGGCCTGTCGGAGTTCGCGGGAGAGATTCAATCTGCCGCTACTCCCACCGCTCCGAATCTCAGGGTATTGATCGATCGGCGGCGATGGGAAGATCTCGCTCCGACATTCTGGGAAGAAGCCAACCGCCGGCTGCGAGCTAACGGTCTTCCGACCGCCCGTTGGGTCAAGAATCCGTCCTCTTCCATCCCTGTCCACCCGTCGCTCGGCAAGGAACTATGCGTTCTCTGTTGGGCTGTCGAAGAGGCGCCGCCGGATGACATCCCCAACGCTCTGCGGAATTGGGAGGCACTCGCTCCCGAAGAGCGTTGGTGGCTGTACACGATGACGGTCGCGACCACGGGGCAGGCCATGCAGCGCGGAATCGGCTGGCGCAAGGCGCTGCGCGCTGCGCTTGCCGACAATCCATTCATCAAAGGTGAAGGTGTGTCGCCCCGTGCGCGCCGCGAACTGCTCGGTCACTCTCAACTCGCCTTGTCCCTCTGATCGGGTGCTTCCCTTCAAACCCGCAATGCCCGCTTTCATTGAAACTCAGTTTCCGATCGCTCGACTGTCCGCTGAATCCTACAAGGAGCGCAAAGCTGCTGTAAGCCAAACGCTGCCCACACTTGGAAAGTGGTGGGGGCGAAAACCGCTGGTGTTAGTGCGCGCGATCATCGTTGGCATGCTCATGCCCTCATCAGACGACCCCAAAAAGGATCGAGACGTCTTTCTCAAGATTCTGACGATGGACGATGACGGCGTTTGGGACAGATGTTTAGGAGATGTTCCAGCCGGTATATGGCGTGATTTCGCGGATACAGAAATCGCAACGAACTTCTTTACGGCCCGGGGATTTCGGTCCGGCCTTTCGCAGGCCGAAAAAGATCAAATTTGCGCAACAATCCTATCGACTCTTTCCGCAGAGCGTCGGCGTGACCTTGACCAACACCGCCGACGGGCGATTGCCGATCGGACAGAATTCGATCGCCTAGCTTACAGCGCACGAATCCGGTATTGCGAGCGCCCTGAGAATCACCCGGGCCCAACTCCGTCAGCATGGGAGGAAATCAACGCACACTTAGGAACGCACGCCTCGACGTTGAGTGATCTGATCCAGGAGTTGGGCAAGAGGATGTTTGATGATGTCCCGCGAGTCGGAGACTGTTTTTCTGGTGGCGGTTCAATACCGTTTGAGGCTGCGAGGATGGGATGCAGATCCTATGGTTCAGATCTGAATCCGGTAGCTGCCCTCCTTACATGGTCTGACCTGAATATTCTTGGCCGAGGAGAAG
>DASZZA010000729.1:0-10999 GCA_035545135.1 Lacipirellulaceae bacterium
GCTTCAGGCCGATCACGGTCATGCAAAATGGCTCGTGTTCATTCTGAGGCTCGACGCGGCCCAGGCCCATGAGCTGTGCCGGGGAAATTCCGAGCTTCTCCCGTAACGGGCCCAAGTGTTCTTCGACCAGATTTGCCGGAAAGCGATCGTGTCCGGCGGGAACGGGCGTGTGTGTTGTGAAGACGGTGCGGTGAGCCGCTTCGCGCAGAGCTTCATCGAATGTGAGTCCGTCGTCGTCCATTCGCTGACGAATCACCTCCAACGGCGCGAACGCGCTGTGGCCCTCGTTCAAATGATAAACGCCGGGCATGATTCCCAGCGCTCGCAGGGCCTTGATGCCGCCAATACCAAGAACCAATTCCTGCCGGATGCGCGTACGCATGTCGCCGCCGTATAACCGCGAGGTAAGATCGCGGTCCTGCGGACTGTTGCCTTCCACGTCGCAGTCGAGCAGATAGAGCGGCACGCGGCCGACGTTGATCCGCCACACCTTGGCCATCAGGCCTCCGCCGCGAGTTTCGAGCGACACGGTCACCTGTTTGCCATCGATGCCGATCGCGGGTTCCATGGGCAGGTTTTCGACCCGTGTGTCCTGGTATTCCTCCTGCTGATAGCCGTTCGAGTCGAGCTGCTGCTTGAAATATCCCTGGTCGTAAAACAGACCAATGGCCACCAACGGCACGGCCAGGCTGCTCGCCGCCTTGATGTGATCGCCCGACAGCACGCCCAAACCGCCCGAATAAATCGGGATCGATTCGTGCAGGCCGAACTCGGCCGAGAAATAAGCGACAGGCCGAGAACCAAGGACGCCCGTTTCGCGGGCACCCCAGGTGGTACGCGTGTTGGACAGATATTCCTTAAGCCGGCGGTGCGCCTGGTTGATGCGCGTGTAGAGCACCATTTCGGCGGCGCGATCGGCTAATTGCTCGGGCGTCATCTCCGTCAGGAGCACGATCGGATTGTGGTCGATCTTCCGCCATTTGATCGGATCCAGATCGCGAAACAGATTCACGACCTCCGGGTGCCAGCTCCACCACAGATTCTTGGCCAATGTCAGACACTTGTCGTAGAGTGCCTGCGGAGTGATTTCGGTCCAGTTCTGCCGCTCGACGTTTTTGCGAGGTCCCACCGCTAGTTGACTCATAGAGATTGTATTCCTTCAAGCGCAGCAATCCTTGCGGCGAGCAAGAAGCAATAGGCCATCGCCAGACTCCCAGCTTCGCACGACCGATATCCCGCCTGCTGTAACCCCGTAAGTCTGCGCGAAAGCAAGCTTGTACGGCAAGTCCGAATTTTCCGCCTGACTTTTCTACACGCAGGGATTTGCTCAAAAAAGGTGTCAGAAACCTATATGCGCGTGCAGCGAACGTAGCTCCGTCGTCGAGAGATGGGGTTCCTGACACCTTTTGTTGGGAGCGGCGAACATACCCAACGTCCGCGTGGCAGCGCCGGCGGTTGAAGCGTGAGTGCGAACCGAAGTCCAGAGGAGTTTGGCGGCACCCACGCCGCGTGGTTGGCTCGTCGCAGCGGTTGGCCGAGGCACACCAGCAGCGAACCAGCGATTCAGCTCACCTGGACGGGTGTCGTGCCGGTTTCGTGGCGGGCACCGCGCTCTTCCACGAACTGTCGCAGCTCTTCGCATGTTTGGGCCAATTCGGCCGAGATTGCCTCGCGCGGGAGGTACGTGCCGAATTCCAAGTTGGGCACGAGTTGCGGATCGTCTGCGGGCGGCTTGTGAGAGTCGGGCGCGTTGATAAGCTCGACCAGCCGTGCTGGTCCGACGAGCTGTGTGCCCTCCGGCGATAGTGAGTCGGCCAATTGGCAATCGATGCCGTTGTGGAAGAAGGCACAATTGCGCCCGGCCTCTTTAGCCGCGTACAGAGCGGAATCGGCGCGCTGTATCAGCATTTCGACCCGCTCATTCGGTTCGATCGTAGCCAATCCGACGCTGACGGTGACACTGATTTGCTGCTCATTGCGGGTCACGACGACGCGCGACACGGCTTCGCGCACTTTTTGGGCAACAAGGATCGCTTGCTCCGAGGGCGTCGACGGCAGCACGACGGCAAATTCCTCTCCCCCGTAGCGAGCCACTGCATCTTCGCGACGAATCGCTCCACGCAGCGCACGCCCGATGGCCGCAAGCACTTGGTCACCGGCCAGATGACCGTGCCGGTCGTTCAGCTTCTTAAAATGGTCCACATCGAGCAACAGCAACGAAAAAACGTCGTGTCGGCGATTCCAGGCGGCCATCCGTTCTTCCAGTTTTTCATTGAGCTCGCGCCGATTGGGCAAGCCGGTGAGAGGGTCGGTGAGCGAGCGGGAAATATGGGCCTCAATTTCCGCGGCTTGCTCCTGCAGCCGACTCTCCGCCATTTCCAATTTCGATTGCAGATCGTGATTCGCACGAACAACGTCGCCGATGACATCAACGACCAATTCGGCCAAAGACTGTTCTTCACCGTCCTGGCCCAACGTGAGCAACTCGCTTGCCCGATTGAGCTTCGATCGATGCTCGCCCACGCTGGACGACATTTCTCCGGCCAACTCTCGCAGTCGCTTGGTAATCAATCCCGATTGGGCCAAATGGTGCTCGGAGTGGCGAGCGGCGGAGGCGTCCGATCGCCGAATCCACATGCCCAGCGCGATCCCGGCAATCAATTGGATCACTCCCAGTGAGCATCCGCCCAACACAATCAGCATCGTGTGACCGGTCATGGCGAAGCTCAATCCAAGGCGATGTGGGGGCGGAATCGTTTACCCAGACAAGATACACGTACAAGCAGTTTCAAAACCGATCGGGGACTGTCCCCTTTTGCGGAGTTTTCGGAGAAAAAGGGGACTGTCCCCCCTCCTCCCAGAGCGGTTTTGAAACTGCTTCCAATAAAAGCCTACGTTTTTGCGGGCCAACAGCTTGTTTTATTTCGGCGCGAACCGATCTCTCGCCCGGCGCGAAGCATTATCGTCGGCCGGTCGCGATGAATTTGCCGATTATCCGATTGAAACAGGCCGGGCGCCGGCGAGTATTCGATAGTTCGTGGAGTGGATACAGCGTCTCGGCCTCAGCCATGGTTCTGCTAAACTAGGTTTTGTCTCAAATGCGGGTCCTGATTGCCGATCGGGGCCTTGCTGGTCGCAATTCTCGGCAATTCGCTAAGGTCTCTTCCGGCAGCAGGGACCTTACAGTGAGTGTGATCCGAGGGCTGTCGTTCACTGCACCTCGAAGCAACGATCCATGAGTTTCTCATCCGCATACGGGGCGGGCAAATTCGGCCTGTCGTTCGAGTTATTCCCGCCGAAGACACCTCAGGGTGTCTTGAGCTTGTTTGAACACGTCACGCGCCTCATCGAATACCAGCCGAGCTACATCACATGCACCTATGGCGCCGGTGGCTCGACGCAGGAGCTAACGCTCGAAATTGTCGCCCGCGTGCACCGCGAGTTTCAGTTGCCTGTGGCGACGCATCTAACGTGCGTCGGGCGAACCGCTGAACAGCTTCGCGATTATTTACGAGCGGCCCGCGAAGCGGACATCGAAAATGTCGTTGCCCTACGAGGCGACCCGCCACGAGGCGATACGTTGTTCCGGCCGGTGCTCGGCGGCTTTCGGTATGCCAACGAGTTGGTGGCCATGATCCGCCATGAATTTCCGGAATTCGGAATCGCAGTGGCGGGGTACCCGGAAACTCACCAGGAGGCTCCGAGCACCGAGGCGGATCTGGCCAATCTCAAGCGAAAGGTCGATGCGGGCGCCGATGTCGTCATCACGCAACTGTTCTACAACAACGACGATTTCTTTCGCTTCCGCGATCGTTGCCATGCGGCAGGCATTCGCGCGCCGATTGTGCCGGGACTGTTGCCGGTGACGAATTTCGCACAGATCAAGCGGATTACGTCGTTGTGCGGCGCGAAACTTCCGGCCCAGTTCATCGGCCGGCTCGAAGAAGCGGGCGAAGCATCTGGCGCCCAATTCAAAATCGGCGTCGAATTCGCAACCCAACAAACTCAAGCCCTGATCGCAGCGGGAGTGCCGGGAATCCACTTTTACGTGCTGAACCGCTCCGAAGCCGCGGCCGAGGTATTGGAAAACGTCGAACTCGCGAAGAGAATTCAGGAATACTAATAAAACGGATTGCAAGGCACCCTCACCCCGGCCCTCTCCCAATGGGAGAGGGAGTTTTGTTGGAGTGCCAAGTCGAAGTTTAGATGTCAGATATTGGGTGTGGGCTACTCGATGCACTCGGTTACCCCACATCCGTCCAACATTTCAACATCCAAACCATGAACTGAGTAACGTAGAGACGTACTCGCGTACACGCGATTGCAGTCTCGCCGCAATACAGCAATTCAACCCCCGACATCCAACATCCCGCCCGTGGCCGATCTGGTTGGCAAAAAATTGAAGGACTTCTACATCCTCCGCCGGCTGGGCCGCGGGGCAATGGCGGAGGTGTATCTGGCCCGGCAGTTGTCGCTCGACCGGGCGGTCGCGTTCAAGGTGCTCAACGAAGACCTGGCGCGCGACCCCAACTACGTTCGCCGTTTCCATCACGAAGCACGGGCTGCCGCGGCGTTGGTGCATGCGGGCATCGTGCAGATTTTTGAAGTTGGCGAACAAAATGGGGTCCATTACATCGCGCAAGAATACGTTGCCGGCCGCAACCTGGGCGAAATTGCCCGCACCAGCGGATCACTATCGCCGCAACTGACGCTCGACATCTTACGGCAAGTGACGGCCGCGCTTTGCAAGGCGTCGAGTGAAGGGATTGTTCATCGTGATATCAAGCCCGAAAACATCATTCTCGCGCGCAACGGCGAAGTGAAAGTCGCCGACTTTGGTCTCGCCCGCGTGCAAGGAGATGGCGGAGCAAACCTCACTCAAATCGGCGTCACGATGGGCACTCCGCTTTACATGAGCCCAGAACAGATCGAAGGACGCGAGCTTGATTCGCGCTCCGATATCTACTCGCTCGGCTGCACCGCCTACCACATGCTTGCCGGCCAGCCTCCTTTTACCGGTGATTCGCCGTTATCGGTTGCCGTGCAACATCTTAATCAGCCAGCGCCAGCGCTGACGGACCGCAGCCCGGGCGTGCCGCCGCGATTCGCCCAGCTTGTCGAGCGAATGATGGCCAAACGCCCGATCGATCGGTTCAGCGATCCCGCGGCGTTGTTAGCCGAATTACATGCGCTGGCGATGGAAGGCGCCGAACAAGGTTGGGCCGCAAAGCCCGATTATACTTTGCTCACTGAGGTGCTTCGGGCCGCGGACCAGCGTTCGGCCGCCACGAATCGCCTCGACGAGCTAATGAAGACGACCGCGGTGTCGCGCGCGAAGCGATTCCCGCTCGGCTGGGTCGTGGCTACGGTTGTGGGCTGTGCACTGTTTGGCGTGTCGATCGCGATATTGACTGGTCCGCGTTACCTTTTGGCCGATGCGCAAAACGGGCCGCCGCAGCTCTCGAGCGAATGGGCTCAGCTTTATCACGCTAAGCAAGTCGATACAGAAGCCGCGTGGCAAGCCGTCATCACTAATTTTCCCCACGCGCCCGACTATTACCACAACCTGGCGAACCAAGGCCTCGCCTACTACTACATCCGCGCACGCGACTTCGACAAGGCAATTAAGCCGCTCGAATCGTTGGCTTCGAAGGAGAAATTTCAAACTTTCGGAATTGCCGGACTGGTCGTAGTCTACACTCAGCTTGGAGACGATGAGGAGGCTAAGAATCAATACGCGCGACTCACCGAAGAAATGAAAACGTCGCTCGCTCAGCAGGCGCCGCAAATGGCGGAGCTGCTTACTAAATCGCTCGACGAGCTGGCGGATCGCGAAGCAGACAGGGCGTTATTGGGACCCTAGCTCGGCGCTTCTCAAGATGCCGCGCGAATCGCTTGACTTCGCCCCGGCGGATTCCCTCGCGCGACGACCGTCGACCGATGGGAGTTCCGTTGGGAGGTCAAGGGCAAAATTCCTACTTCTGCAGCTCGCTCTTGTTCGGCCGCTAAGTGGCCGTCACGCAGAATCATCCCACCGATGAATGCCCACACCAGGCAGAAGCAAATGCCTAACGCGGTCGGGATAAGAGCAAATGGCATGGAGAACTCCTCGCAGCGGCGAGCCGCCGGGCCCGCACTCGGGCCAGCATCGCCGACTTAACTGCGGCGCACTCCGTGCGCCTGTGTCGGCACTCCATGCCTCAGATTCGGTATCGACCGAATCGGCGCTCCATCTGAAGCCGCGCCGGTATACGGCGTTCAATTTCGCCTAGTTCATCCAGTCCGACGCGAAACGCACCGCACAGGTCGCTGCCATCGGCCGCATTGCGCGCAGATCAAAGGCCCCCCTCTGTGGCAGTAGTTAACGGGGAGAACCGGCCGCGGGTCGGCAAAAAACCTACAGAATACTGAACTAATGTATAGTATTTGGCCACCGGTTGTGTTAGGTTTTTGCCCGTTCCACGACGACTGCCATGCATTGCCATCGCCAACCTGCCTACCTCCTCAAGTCAAGAAAGTGCGAGCAATGAAATCAGAAGGTGAACTGCGAATTACAAACGCCAGCTCGAACGTTTTCCATGACCACCGTCGAAGCGATGAGTCGCCAGGTCGTGCGCTTGACCCTCGCGAATCAGCAATAGAACCGGATGAGTCAAGCGAGCTCGACGAATCCGACATGGGCGAAACGGACGACGAACGTTGGGAGGTGTTCATCCTCGACGATGACGAGTGCGAACCACTGCCTGAGTACGGCGACTTCTGGCTGCAGGATTGATCGGTGTCAGGTGTCTGGTATCCGGCACGATGAAATTCTGAATCGTGTCGACTTTCCCATTTTCTTTGGAATTGATTTCGGTTAATTCGCATGTTGCCCGTCGCGCTTGTCAATGAAATCGACCGATTACTCCGAGAGGGGAGACTTTCTCAACGAAAGATTGCGAGGCACTTGGGCGTCAGCCGCGGCACGGTAAGTGCGATTGCCAGCGGCCGACGGGGCCTATACGGAAAAGAGCCGTTCGACCAGTACGCACGCAGGATACCGTCATCGTCCCCGGTGCGGTGCCCCCGTTGCGGCTATCGCGTTTACTTGCCATGCCTGATCTGTTCAGCCCGGCAACACCAGCAAAGGCAAATAGTCTTACGATTATTTGGTACGGTCAATGAAAAGCATCATGGGGCACAAACGACGAACGGTTTTACTTCCGGGCCTCGAAAACCAAGTGCCCGATCTCGGGCACGATGAGCTTTTCCATTGCGAGGCGCACCGCGGCAACGGAGCCGGGCATGGTAAGCACCACGACCCTGCTTACGACGCCGCCCACTGCGCGGCTCAACATTGCGGCCGGCCCGATGTCGCTAAAACTCAGCATTCGGAACAGTTCGCCGTAGCCGGGCATCGGTTTGTCCAAAAGTGCGCTGACTGTCTCGAAAGTCTGATCGCGGAGGGCAATTCCGGTACCGCCCGTCAATAGAACCACGTCGGTCGACTCGGGATCAGCCAGCTTCCGCAAGAGAGTCCCGATCTCTCCAGGATCGTCCCGCACGATATGGCGGGCGCCTACTTGGTGCCCCGCGGAAGTGAGCATTTCCACGATTAGCGCCCCGCCTCGATCGGTTTCCAGCGTGCGGGTATCGCTGATTGTGACGACGGCACAACGAACCGATTTGGGCGATTCACACCGATGTTGGGTAGTCGATTCGCTCATCGCCATGACCGGATAAGGTCGCAAAACCAGCGGTAATTCAAGGGGGATTGCCAAGGGCTATAATAAAGGAGGGAGTGGCGGCTGGCAACGACATACGAGTTACGTCATCCGGCGCGGTAATTATTGCGATGGATTTTTGCAAAATGC
The DNA here is from genome assembly GCA_035545135.1 of Lacipirellulaceae bacterium. Taxonomy (GTDB): domain Bacteria; phylum Planctomycetota; class Planctomycetia; order Pirellulales; family Lacipirellulaceae; genus JABDGM01. Next base: position 7,854 of record DASZZA010000729.1, read on the forward strand.
AAAATGCAAATTGCAAAATGCAAATTGGCGGACGGGCCGTTGATCGGCGGCGAGCGTCCGCGTTGCGTTATTTGTCGGCACTGATGCTGATTTATGGGGCGTCTGGCATCGCGGCGCGGGCGGATGTGTTCGAGTTGTCTAGTGGCGGTTGGCTTGAAGGTGAATTGGTGAAAACAAACGAGGCCGACAAGTCAAACTACACCATTTCGCTTGCGACGGGCGGCCGAGTCACAATTCCCCGGTCCGAAGTCAGCAAGATCGACAACGTGTCGGTCGACGAAGCCGAGTACCAGAAGCTGGCGCGGTCGTCGCCTGATACGGTCGAGGGCCACTGGAAAATGGCCGAATGGTGCCGACAGCACAACCTGCGAAGCGATCGCCAGCAGCACCTGGAGCGAATCCTGGAACTGGACCCAAACCACGTGGCCTCCCGAACGGCACTTGGCTTTCACAAACAGGACGGGCAGTGGATGAATCGCGACGACGTCATGGCGTCGCGCGGCTTAGAGCTGTACCAGGGACGATACCTTGCGCCGCAGCAGATTGAACTGCTCAAGCAGCAAAAGGAATCTCGCGTCACGCAAGCCGATTGGACGAATCGCATTGAGCAGCTTCGCCGTTGGCTCGTTGGGCACCGACAGGATCGAGCCGCCCAAGCGCACGCCGAGATACTTTCCATCCACGATCCGCAGGCTGCCGACGCGGTAGTGGCGGCGCTGCACCGGGAAACGGTTCCAGATCTCAAGCGCATGTGGATCGATGTGGCATCGCGATTGGACGCTCGCTCGGCGATCGACGCACTGGTAAATCTTTCGCTCAGCGATCCGGATGCGGAAATTCGCAACGACTGTCTGGAATACCTCATTAAAACGCGCCGTGTGGGTCTCGCGGTGCCTTACATTCGCGCGCTAAAAGACAAGGACAACACGATTGTAAACCGAGCCGGCGCCGCGCTTGGCCAGATTGGCGATCGCGATGCGATGGGCGCTCTCATCGATGCCCTCATCACGAAGCACCGCGTGAAGGTCAGCGACGCCAATTCCGATCAGCACGCTTATACCTTTTCAAAGGATGGCGGCGTCTTCAGCTTCGGCGGCAGCGGTCCGCAATATGTCGTACAGTCGCTTCGCAATCGAGCTGTGCTCGACGCGCTCGTAAAACTCTCCGACGGCTCCAATTTCGAGTACGACCAGATTCAATGGCGCCGATGGCTGGCGGCGCAGAGCAAGGCAACGCCGGTTGATATTCGGAGAGATCCGTAGTAGCGGCCTATCTAACGAAGGCGACGGCCACGCGGTCTTCCAAATTCGGCCGGAAGGTGGTCAACAGCAGCAGGGGCAAATACCAGGCCAGGGAAAGTCCGCCGCTGTGCGCATGCCAGAATTGGGTGGCCAACATCAGCGCCGCCGAGTAGCTGATGAGAGTGCCCAAGTTTTTTTGCGCCGGCCAGAGCGCCATGCTCAGACTCAACCCGACTTCGGCAGCGATAATCGGGTACCGATAGATAGGTTGCCAGAATTTTCCCCACGGCCCTGAGAGATTAGCGACCTCCGGCAAGGCGAGTCCGAACATTTGTTGCAGACCGGCGAGGAACATTTGCATGTCTCGCGACGTCAGCGCGGTGGCCAATACCACGATTCCGACCATGACGAGCAGGCCGACCAGAAACCGCGATAGCCCACGCTGCCAGTAAAAGCTAATCCACAGCGGCAGTAAAAACACGGGGTAGTAAATGGTGCCGAAGGCCAAGCCGATCATCGCTCCCGACAACAACGGCCACCGATAGAAGACGACAGCCCAAACGAGCAATGCTCCGGGCAGCGCATCGGTTACGCTGCCGGTCCACATGGCGGTGTACGGGAGGAGCAGGTACAGCGTCGCGACGGCGATTCCTGCTTTGATGTTGTCGAAATGCCGCAGGCTGACGAGCACGACGCCAATCACGATGGCGAGTTGCGAAAGGATCGCCATCACCCGCGCGGTGACCACGTGAACCAGCTCCGCCGAGTTCGTCGGCTGGCCGCTACTCGACTCAACCATGGCGGCCTGCTTCCCGCTCTCACCCAAAACCGACTGGGTTGAAATTTGCGGGAGGACGAACAACAGAGGAAAGCCCGGGCCATGCGTTCGCAAGCTATTGAGTTCGTCGCTAGGCACCTTGCGGTCGACCAAATCGGCGGCGCGTTCCGATCCAGATACGTCAGTCGCGCTCGGGATGCCAACGACGACATTTGCCATCAAAAAAAGGAACAGCGCGATGCCGAGAAACGTCAGGCCGCCAACCGAAAGATTGGGCTCCAACAGCGGCCGACGAACCATTACCGGATCGAGCAACAGTCGCAACAAGAAGAGAGCACTTACGGCGAATAGCCAAATGTAACCGGCGTGCTCAACGTTGGCATTGGCATGCACTCGGCCGTACTGCACCATGAGTAGCGCCGGCGCCAGTCCGATCAACAGCACTAAGTCCAAATTCCGCACACTGAAGACGCGGTTGAACTTGAAGTAGACCGCGATCATCAGCAGCGACGCGAGATAGGCCCACGTCGTTGGGTTTACCGGCTGATATTGAACGAGAATTTCTCTCATATGAAAAAGAAACGATCACAGTGCCGGTTTTCCGAATTCCCGAGAAGCACGATTTTCCTTCCTTCAGTCTACCAACCTCCTTGTCTGCACAAGTAGCCGACTAGTCGCCTGCCGGACCAGCCAACCGCTCGCGTGCCTCATCGGCCCAAGGACTCGCCGGAGCAAGGTTCATGAACAACTGCCAATGTCGTGATGCTTCGGCCGAACGATTTGTTCGGTCAAGCAGCCGAGCCAAGTGATAATGCGCATCGGCATAATCTGGATGATATTCGAGCGCGCCGCGAAACGCAGCCTCGGCGAGGCCAAATTCGCCTTGTTCCGCCAATACGCAGCCCAGATTCGAGCGGGCTTCGACGAAATCCTCGTCCAATTCGATCGCCACATAGTACCGCTCGCGTGCGGCCGACAAATCGCCGCCGAGATAAAGCAACTCTGCCAGTGCGAAGTGGTCGTCTGCCGTCGATTCGTCGGTAAACAGAATCGCGCGATATACTTCTGCCGCACGATCCGGTTGGCCACTTCCCTCCAACTCCGCTGCCAGGGCGCGCAAGTCCTCG
>DASZZA010000730.1:0-4976 GCA_035545135.1 Lacipirellulaceae bacterium
AAAATGGCGGAAAAAATCGCGCCAACGAGCTTCTTTCGGCCCATATAAATAAACTGTCTGTACATTTCAGCGCACGCTTTTTTATACACCTTATGCGTTGCGAATCGAATCATTTCGAAATGGCGATCGTCGCATCGGAACCACTCAAATGAGCTAAGCCACAGTCCCGCACCCGCCCTCGCTGTGAAAAAATTTCTCGCATGCGGAAAGTTCGAGTACAATCCTGCGCCACGCGATGTAAGGATTTGGATTACGGTGGGCGAAATCACAGGTGAGTACAAACGAATTCATCGAATGCGGAAGCATCCAAACGCCGCTATCACAGCTTCCAACTTGCGCCGTTAACAATCGTATGGCGTCTAATTTTATAGGAGGCAAGTGGGCGTTCCAGTACCTGCTGGAATTGGCCCGGGATGTGCTCGCGAATTAATTACCGACCCCCACAGCAGTCTTGGATGGAATGAATGGCGGAACGAATCTTAATCGCTGACGATCACCCTGCGGCAAGAATCGCGCTAACCACGCTCTTGCGCCGCGAAGGCTTTGAGGTGTGCGAAACAAGCAACGGAGAAGAAGCGCTCGCGCAGTGCGCGTCTTTCCGCCCGGATTTGATTCTGCTGGACATCGTCATGCCGGGCATGAGTGGATTTGAAGTTTGCCGGCGAATCAAGGCGACGCCCGAAACCCGCCTCACGCCGGTGGTGCTGATTACCGGCCTTTCGGAGACCGAAGACCGCATCAAAGGCATCAATTCCGGCGCCGACGATTTCCTGAGCAAACCGATCGATATCAATGAGCTCCTGGCGCGGACGCGTTCGCTTCTGCGGCTGAAGCAATATACGGACGAGTTGGAGAATGCGGAATCGGTGCTTTTTACACTGGCCCACAGCATCGAGGCGCGCGACCCGTATACCGGCGGTCATTGCGAGAGGCTCTCAGAAATGTCGGCACGGCTGGGAGAAAAGTTGGGTTTGCCCGAAGAGCAGATCAAGGCACTGCGGCGCGCGGGCATCGTTCACGATATCGGCAAAGTCGTCGTCCCGGACGCGATTCTGCTTAACCCCGATCCTCTTTCCCCGGAAGACATGGCGATCATGCAGAAGCACCCGATTGTCGGTGAACACATCTGCAAACCCATGCGAACATTCCGGCTGGTGCTGCCGATCATCCGCCACCATCACGAGCACCGCGACGGCTCTGGCTATCCGGACGGCCTGTGCGGCGACGAGATTCCCATCACCGCGTCGATTCTTCAGCTTGTGGACGTCTACGATGCGTTGACCACAACCCGGCCATACCGGCAGGCGTCCACGCCCGGCGAGGCGTTGGAAATTATGGAGCGGGAATCGGCCAAGGGTTGGTGGGATCGCGATCTTCTGAAAGCCTTCCACGAAATGATCCTCAACGGGCACAAGAGCGCAGCAAACGGCCACCGCTAAAAAATGCTGGCCCGAACCGGGATCCGGTTCGGGCCAGGGGCGTTGTGCGGCAGGGGCACTGCGGGGAATTTTGGTTCAGTCCTTATCGCCTTTCGTGTTCACCACCTGCCCCGTCGAGGGATCGATCAGGACTATGTCGTCGCGCTTGTTCTGGAAGTCGAACATGTTGAGAATTGAACCGGCGAATGCGTCAAACGAGCCGTTGCCGATCCGCGGCAATCCCCAGTTGTCCTCAATGAAGCGAACAACGGAGCTCTGATCGATCACCGTGTGGTCCACGAAGTTCTCCTTCGCGTAGGGAGAGATCACCAAGAAAGGAATGCGCGGGCCATAACCGCAGCGAGCCTGGATTCCTTCGAGCGAATCCGCTCCGGTGCCGCACATGCCGGTGCCAGAGAGAGCATCCGCAGGATTCATCGACTGGTTGACGATCGGGCCCATCTGGTGGTCATACCAGCCATCTGAGTCGTCCCAAGTGATGATTACGGCGGTACTGTCCCACATGGGCAGTGACTGGAGGAGATTGATGGTGTTGGCGATGAAGACCTGCTCGTCGAGCGGCGACGAATTTCCCGGATGGCCGTCTTGCGCTCTCGGAGCTTTCAAATAGCTCACGGCCGGCAAGTTGCCGGCCAGAGCTGCCTTAATGAACCAGCTCAGGTCATACTGATGGTTCGCCTGGCCATCGTGACCGATTTCTGCCATGCTCGCTGGAGCAGCGTGGTGGGGGTTCGCGGTGGCCGCATAGTAGTCGAATGGATTGTGGTGGGAGCTATAGGCGGTCTCCGGAGTGCCGTCGACGCGATTGGTCTTGGTGGCGCAAACTGCCTTGCCATTAATAACAGAACTCGGCGTGAAGCCACCCTGGAACCAACCCCAAGTGATGTGCTGGCTGTTGAGCAGCGTGCCGATGTTTTCATTTTTAGCAAGCATGCCAAAGGGATTTGAGGTACCACAGTCGTCGTAGTAAGCGTCGTCGTCGCTGATATCGACATCACCGTTGCCAGTGCGAACAACCGAGCCGTCGGCGATCGCGGCAGCATCGGTGGCTGGATCAACCCCACCGGTCATTCCCGAGACGACGTTCAGCGCGCCGGGCGTCGACGGCCCGAAGTTCGTGCCGTAATGGTTGTCATCCATCGCGAAGTACTGCGCGTAGTTCCAGAGAGCGGTGACGGTGTTGCCGTCGTAATAGCCCATGACAATCCCAGGCCCAAGAGACTGAACGCCCGGATAGGTTGAGTTGCAGCCGCCCTGTGACGTGAACTCGGGAAACTTGTCCATCAAGCCACTATCAAACGCCTGCTGTTCGGCGGTGTACTCGTGGCTCATGTCGCAGGTGTAGTTCTGGCTCGGATCCAAGCGAACGGGTTTGAAGCCAACTGTTTGGTTGAGCTGGATCTGGCCGAGGGTAAGGCCGTTAACTGTCGGTGTCTTCGCCTTGGCCTTGAACTGAGTCTCACCCTTCGGATTCATCGCAATCGGATAGGTGGCGAAGTAGTGGTCGAACGAAACGTTTTCCTGAAAGATGACGACCACGTGCTTGATCGGTGTTGTCGTTTGGTAAGCTGCCGCGGGATCGAAGCCGCCTCTATTCCGGTCTCTATCGTTCGGGCCGGCGAGGAGCGTACCAGGACTCACAACTGCCAAGTTCGTTGCCATAAAAATGGCAGCCATCCAGCGAAGATGCTTCCGGATCATGAATTCTCCTTAATTGGGAAGAGTCGGTTTGATGCCGACGCTTTCGGAATCAAAACTCGCGCACAAGCTGAATAAACGGGAGTTGTTATTGCCGGATGACAGCGATATTAAAAACCATTCTTAGAGGAGAGCGACGGAGCGGCACTCTTTTGCGACGGCCGTTTGGGTGCTGAAGTCGCGGACGCCGCGGGGTTTGGAGCGGAGGGCGCAGCGTGGAATTCGTCGTGGGACGACCTGCGCGGTTCGACGCGGATGATGCCCATCATGCCGCCGTCTTCGTGTTCTAAAAGATGGCAGTGGTAGATAAATGTGCCGACAGTATTTGGATCGCGGAAGTCCATACGGAGGCGCACGCTGGGGTAGGTTGGGCTTTTCCCATCCCAGAATGGAACGTTGATTGTGTCACGCAAAAACGGCTCATTTACCGGGAAGCCAAAAAATTCTTCGAGAAGGAAATGAAGTTGATGAATGTGGAAGGCGTGCAATTCTTGGGTGCGATTCTGAATGATCCAGTCCTCGACGTCTCCCTGATGCACGACGATATTAGGGGTGAGGTCGTTGGGATCAAACGGCTTCGGCGTCTGGCCGTCGACGGTGATCATGAAAACCGTGGGACTCTTCGGATTATCAGGATCGGACGGCTTCTCCGAAAAATAAAGTAAGCGCGTGCGCGCCGGCTTGACGCTTCCGAGCCACGGATAAGCGGGGTTCGGAAGGGGTGTGGTATCTCTTGAGAGACTGAGCTTCGGCTCAGGCGCAGTGGGAGACGCTACTACCGTTGCGATGGAGCGCACGGGATCGTTTTCGCCGGCAGGGCCGGTATTTACGCTGCGCGTCAGTAATACAGCCGCTGCGCCCACGGGCGGACCCTTGACGATGAACTCGGCGCGGCCGCCGGGCGGCAAACCGATGTGATTTTCCCAAACTACTCCGGTTCCCCCGAGGCCGTTTTCGTTGAGCGGCACGCCGTCCATTCCTACCATTTCGAACTGCTGTGGCAGGTCGTCATAGAGAAGTTGCAGGTTTAGATAGGTAATCGCCGATGCGTTCAGGACGCGCCAGACCTGGCGCTCGAGCGGCTTCATGCGAATGATCGCGGGTTTGTACTCCGGGTAAGAGACTGGCACGAAGTTGATGGAGAGGTCCTTTGCGGGTTTGCCGGTACCGGAGCCGGTGTTAAGCACCTCGCCGTCGGCATCGAGCACGGCGGGTGGAGGCTTTGGGCCATTATCGAGCGGCGCCGCATCGGGATTTACAAGGTCCTGGTCGCGAATCACAAGCACGCGCTCGGGGAGTCCGGCAACCTCGTGCTCCGCGCGTTGCAGGCCTTCGACGATCAGCGCGCCCGATGCCCCGCCGAGCACCTGCACTTTTGCGAATCCGTGAATGTGCGGGTGATACCAATAAAGCCCCGGCGGCTCGTCCGTTGGGATTTGAAATTTATATTCCATCGTGCCGGATGGGTCGACGGCCGTTTGCAGCACGTCGTCCTCGTGGCATTTCGAGGGCACCGTAAGCCCGTGGAAATGAAGATTCGTCGACGTCGCACTCATGCGCGTGCCGCCGCCGCATGGTGCCTTCGACATGGACATCGAGAGCGCCATCACCGGCGTCGTTTGAGCCTGCTTTGCGGCAATGACGGCCGAAAGCTCATTCTTGAGCGAGAGTTCGAGCCAATCGCCGGGCTTCACGCGCAAAGTCGGGGCTTCCGCCCCGTCTTTGTAGACATAGCAGTAGCCCACCTCGCCATCGGGCTCGATGAAATTGCGAAACGTGAGTTTGAGCTTAAGCACGCCGTTTGCACTGGCGAGGTTTTCAGGCTGGGATACGTCGCTG
>DASZZA010000731.1:0-2053 GCA_035545135.1 Lacipirellulaceae bacterium
CGGGTGACGATCAGCCTACTTTCGAGTGCGACAAGTGCAGCTGTGGTGAAACAACGCGGGTAAAGGTGCGGGGTCAGCGTCTAAGCTGCGGCTGGTCGCGCAGAACGACGTTCAGCAATGAACTATGAACTTCGATGCTGCCGTTGTAATCGATCAAGCCCAGTTTTCGAAATCTGTTCATGAAAAAACTCACGCGCGACCGCGTCGTTCCGATCATCTCGGCAAGCGTCTCCTGGCTAACTTTTGCTATGATCGGCTCCGGCCGGCCTTCCTTGCCGAAATTCGCCAGAAGCAGAAGGGTCCGCGCCAGGCGTTTCTCACTCGAATTGAATAGTTGATCGACCAGGTCCTCCTCGACACGACTGTTGCGCGCCAAGAGGTGCGCGATGAACAGCTCGGCAAAAGCCGGCTCCTCGTGGATCACGCGCGTGATTTCGGCCTTCGATATTCGCGCGATTACGCATTTGGTCAGAGCGGCGACCGTCGACAGACGCAGCACCTCTCCGGCGAGGCAGCCCTCGCCGAAGAAATCGCCGGCTCCCAGAAGTGCGACCACGGCCTCCTTGCCCTGCTCGGAGACGACGGTCTTCTTGACCTTGCCGCTCTGAACGTAAAAAACGGTATCCGAAGGATCACCCTGCCTGTAGACAATTTGATCTTTCCGATAATCGGAAATGCGTTGCCCGCCGTTTACTTTCAAGAGAAACGCCTTGGGATCGAACGGGAGCTTTGCTTTGCGTTTCATTGCCGGCCCGCCTTGTCGCGAGGACTGCCCTTTTGGGTGACCGTGAATGTGTCGCCAAAGGAACGATGCGCCAATCGGACCGTCGGATCTGGGCCGAGCACGACCAAGCCTTCATGGTTCGTCTCGGCGGGATCCAGTGGGTCGAGTTCGCACACGACCGCACCCCTTCAAATGAGCCGGCTCCAACAGCAGGAACGCGATCCTACTGCAGAGACCACCTCCGCCGCCCCACTTGCGAGCCCTGATTGTAAATCGGTATAGGGGATAGGGTCGGTAATGTACATTACCGTATGGTGGGTCGCTGATGATATCAGGCGTATGTCATCATTACGTGTATGTCTTGGGAAGATGAAAAGCGAGGCGCGACCGGACCAACTGATAGCATTCGCAAGATGCCTCCGCGAGTCCTTGCCGATCTAGGATCGTGACTTGCCGTCGGCCGCGTTCAATCAAGCCGGCCCGTTCGAACTCCCGGGCAGCATTCGTGATGCTCGGCCTCTGGACACCCAGCATTTCCGCGAGCAGGTCTTGAGTGATAGGGAGGACGTCACTGTCGCCGCGGTCACGCATCATCAGCAGCCAGCGCGCCAACCGCTGCTTGAGGCTGTGCGCACCGTTGCACGCGACCGACACCATGACCTGTTCGAGGAAGGCCTGGACGTAAGCGTCCATGACACTTCGGAAGGCCGGCATCGACTGCATGGCCAACGTAAACGCCACACGCGACATCTTTGCGGCGCTCCCCGGGATTTGGACGAGAAGCTGGACCGAGGAACGCTTGGCGCCCAGGACGGCTTGCACACCGCTGCAGCCCTCCCTTCCGATCGTCGCCATCTCAATGATGCTGCCGTCCGCATAAACCGCCACCACTGAGACGACACCGCTATCGGGGAAGTATACATGGTCGAGCGCACTATCGGCGTCCATCAGGACCTGCGCGCGTTGGCAGCGAATTTGTTCAAGCTCCGGCACAAGCCGCTTGAGATTGCGGGCGGGCAGAGCGAGCAACAGCCGATTGCGCGGCCAATTCGACGAAGCGTTCGCTGCCATTCAACCGTGCTCGGTTCGCGTTAGCGTATCGATTAAGCAGCCTACGCCTATCTCCGTCCGGGCTTTGAGCAAAATAGCTCACACTCGAAACGCCGTCGTGCGCCGGATTTTCCTGTTCGGTGCGCGTGGGCTCCAAAAGATTGAGACGCCCGACAATAGCGGAGGATAAGCGGGCTACTTTGATTGCGAGGGCGCAAAGTGAGCAATTTTGAACAGCCGACCGCTGCCAAGGAGCGCATGCGGATATCGGGTTGTCGG
>DASZZA010000732.1:0-4758 GCA_035545135.1 Lacipirellulaceae bacterium
AGAAGCACTTAATTCAAAACTCGCCTTCGGCAGGGCGAAGCTCGTGCTGAGCCGCGCCTTTCAAGCATGCGGCTCCGCGGGAGCCACGTCATCCTGAAGGATTGAAATCGGTTCCCATTTATTGCTTCAGCACTACCAGCGACCGCTGTTCGGCACAGCTGGCTACCGCCACCCTACAAGTCACCACTGCCCTAGAATCACATGAAAACTTGCGACTTCCCGTGCATATGAAATTCCCGTCTCCACCTCGGGGCCGGTCGTTGTGAAGGCTACGTACGACCGCGGCGGCAGATCGAGCGCCGGCTGCCCGTCCAGCCCCGCCAAATCAGATAACGCCCGATCCGCCAGATTGCCGGCCAATTGCTCGCTGCCGTTTTGCGGTCCGTAAGGTGCGTAAATCGGCCGACCTGATCGACCGCGTCGGCCCATATAACCTGGGTCGCTGCCCGCCAAGGCCGGTGGTACCTCAGGCTCGTACTTTCTAACTAGTTCGACGACCCGCTTCACCGCGTCGTCACGTGAGATCCGCTTAAGCGTCTGCCGTGACTCGTTCGCCAGCTGCTCGCCGGCAAAAAACTTTCCAGACCGGTCAATCGCAATCAACGATTCAATACGAGTGCCGAGCCGATTCGTCACGCGCATTTTTCCGTTGCCGGCCGTCACGTCGATCCGGCAGGGCGTCTTGCGCGACCGGAGTGCTAAGTACTGCGTCGGGGTGCGCGAATTCAGCCAACCGCGAGCGAGCTGTTCCTTCTCACCGCTCCAAACCATTTCGCGGTAATTGCCCCAACTCTCATTGCCCCACTCCGGCAAAATCGGATACATGACCACGTCCGCCGGCATGGTAAGCCCCCGTCCCGGTGCCATTCCCGAATAGTACGACAAGCGCGACCAGCACGCCGCCTCGCCTGTCCGCTGATCGAGCAGAGTAAAACTGCGAACCCGCACCCGGGTGGCAAAACCGTCAGATACGATCGCGTACGCAAACAGCGCCACCGTTGCCACGATTGCCGACAGCGGTACGGTAAGCACCAATAGCTGCAGCCGTTTGTAACGCTTGAGAATCCAATAGTTCAGCGGACCGATCGCGAGTACGAACAACGTGATCAGCACCTGAAACTCAGTCACCGGCGCAAGCCCGACGCCCGGTACCAGAAGTTTCGCAAACTCTGGGTTTCCGCTGTCGGGAGTGAGCCCGTGGCGGCTATCCCAGTGGCGTGTCGACCGCAGCCCCATCGCCAAAGTTGGCGGAAACGGACCGCTCGAAGCTCCGCCGCTAGCAGCGTTCGCGCTGGAGCCCAATTTGTTTTGTGCAAACATGACGACCTCATTGGTCCCCCGAAATGCGCGCACTCTTCCGAGTCCGAGTTGCTGCTCGACGAACCATTGGCTCGAATCGGATACCCGCCAACGTGGCGATGTCTCAGTGCTTGTCGACCATGGTCGGTCGGCTCTTACATAGTTCGGATCCCGTTCTAGTTCCGCGATGACCTTGGGGTCCGCCACCCATCGCGTTTGCCCCGATCGCTTGTCGGTAAATCCCCGAGCCTGGCCAGCGCGGAATCGGCGGCGAAACTGGGCCGGCAGCCAGCCGACTTTTGCCACTTGATTCGTTGCCGCGCCCTCCGATTTGCCGCCATTTTTGTCGGTCGTCACTTTCTCGGTTTCATCCTCGTCCGCGTCGAGAACCACGTCCGAGAGATGCAACAACTTCGATACCTGCGGCAGTTGACTAAGGTCGGCGCCGACCTCGGTCACCCAAAGCTGCCCGCCCGCTCGCACCCAGCGCGCCATCGCCTCGAACGCTGTGGGATTTGTTTGTGCGATCGATTGCAACTCGGCAGTCGATAGCGAAACGACGTCGAAGCACGAATAGTTGATCCACCGTTGCGGAAAATCCGTAGGTTCTAGCGACAGCACATCAAAGTCCATTGAATTGCTCGAAGAAAACGTCCTAAAGCTGCTGTTGTCGCCGGGCACAAGCAGCTTCAGATTGGAGCTCGAAAAGTTGGTCAGGCCCCATCGCCCCAAAGCGTCCTCCTTCTTGAGAGACAAGTCGATATCTTTAACGCCGTCGACCCACACATTCCACCAAAAGCAACTTGCATTCTGGTCATAAATCGGTATGGAAACGTTTGTCGAAGCCCGCGTGCTGCCGATCGGAAGACTTATACTTTGCGCCGCGCTGACATCACGCTGCCAGCCGCAATGCAACTGAACGGTGATCGTGTGACCGGCAGTCGTTGGCTTGGGCGACCACACCGTCACTTTCACCGGTCGGTAGCCGTACCCGTTGACCCATCGCGTGTCTACAAAAAGCCACAGTCCAGTTTGGCGCGACCCCGAACGTTGTTGCGGGACAACCATCAGGTTTCCGTTCGGCGCCGACACCGCTTTGGGAATCGGAATCAAGCCGGTAGCCGGGGCAGGCGATTGTGCCCAGGCGCTCGGGCACACCACCGCCGCCAATGCGACGACCATCGATCGGCTCAGCACGATTCGAAGGAAGCAGTGAAGACAGTGCATCCACTTAATCCAATTGGGGAACCGATGACTTCTCCCGCGGCGACTTCGGGCGTGCGAATACCCACACCAGGCTAAACCAGGCCGCGTGCACCACCGCAGTAACCACCAGACTCAGCATCCCGATCGTTATGCCCCACGCCCAATGCTGACCGCGAAACGCCATCCCCACGATCACGAACAGAAACGCGCATACCGTGACCGTCGCGAGCAGCGTTCGGATCGTGAACCGCGGAATCATCATCGGACGCAGCCTACTGCCTGTGGATCAAAATTGCGATGAGATCATTGTACCTACGATTTCGCGACAAACCTTTCTGATTGTCGCATACCGCGACGTTCCGGCAAAGCAGGCGGATTAGCATATCTGCCCCGTCTTGAATCGATCAGCCGCTGGTCGGTAGGCCGTCAAATCAATCAGCCGCAGGGCGCTAGCCCACGGCTCCCGAACTGGCCGCTAGCGCGGCTCGGCTGATCATCACTTGCATTTTGAGGCTGCGCGTCAGTCGCCTTCGCGTCTGACCACAATTTCTTGCGGAACGGCGATTGCGGTGCGCAGCAAATACTTGCCAGTAGCAATTAGCCGCGGTTAGCATGGGCAAGATCACGCCACGAACTCCGCCATCCGGAGCAGTTTCCATGTCTTCATCGCAACCGGCCACATTTCGCCTTCCGAAGCTCCCTCCGAGCATCGGCAATTTGCAAATTCCAATTTGCATTTTTCAATTTGCAATCTTCCTGTTTTTCGCCCAGCTCTGCCGCGCCGCCGTCCACGTCGAGGCCTACCGCGGCGAACCGTTCGGCATGGGCCGTATCACGGTCGACCTGCCGCCGGGTTCCTCCTCCGCGCCAACGAGCGACGATCGATGCACTGTGGCAGAAGAAAACGACCGCGTGCTCTATCCCGTCATCGAAGACAAATCGTCGCGCCGCTTTTTGCGAAGTCTGCTCGGCATCGAAACCCCATGGCACGTGACATTTCTATTCATGTTCCGCGGCGATGAGCCACTCAATCTCAGTGCCTACACGCCGGCGCCACAAACCATCACCGTCCGCCCCACCGACGACCCCAAAGAGTTCAACGACCTCCTCGACGACTGGTGGAAGGCCACGCGGAACCACTACCAACAAGTCTTCCGCTCGGCCGAATATCCGGTCGTTGTCGAAAACTATCTCACGGCAACCTGGGCCCGCCGGCTCAACCGCGACATGCCCGAGCCGTCGCGCCTCCTGTTCCAGCGCATCCGCCTGACCCAGCCATGGTTCTCACAACTGATGGCCAACGAAGAATATCAAACCCAAGTCGAACGCGCGCTCCTTCTCGGACAATTCGATGACAGCGAAAAGGCGACCATTCCGCTACCCATTCCAACACCGGGCGAGTCCGCTTCAACGGGGGGTGCTTCCCACCTAGCTGCTCCCGCTTCGCCCTCCGAACTCCCTGCTCCCCGCTCCCCGCGCCCCGCTTCCGTTGAGCCCCTCGCTTCGCACGTGCCGCACGAGTGCTTTTACATGCGCTTCGGCAACTTTCCCAACTACCTCTGGTTTCGCGACTTCATGCGTCACTGGCAGGGCGACCTCGCCAACATGCTCGTCAATAAGAGCGTCGACCACAACAACAGCGAACGATTCCAACAGCAAATCGCCGTCGGCGAAACGAAGATCGCCCGCGTGATGGGACCGACCGTCATTCACGACGTCGCCATCATTGGCCTCGACCCCTACATGCGCGACGGCGCCGCCATGGGAATTCTGTTCCATGCCAACAACAATCTGCTGCTGCGGAACAACCTCAGCGGCCAGCGGCAAGATGCGAAGAGTCGTCACGCGGGTGCCGTCGAAGAAACCCTCCACATCGCCAACCACGACGTCTCCTATATCCACACTCCCAACGGCCGTTTGCGGTCGTACTACGCAATCGATGGCGACTTCCATCTCGTCGCCAACAGCCGCCGTTTGATTGAGCGATTCTACGAAGCCGGCGCCGGCAAAAACTCGCTCGCCGCCAGCGCTGAATTCCAAGACTGCCGCAAGGCGATGCCGCTTTCCCGCGACGACACAATCTTTCTCTTCGCACCCGCCGCATTCTTCCAAAACCTGGCCAGTCCGCACTACCGCGTCGAGCTTGATCGCCGCTTGCGATCGATCGGCGAAATGCGCGCGCTGACGATCGCCCGCCTCGCCGCCAAAGCGGAGGGACGCAATGCCACCTCGATCGACGACCTCGTCGCCGCC
>DASZZA010000733.1:0-10842 GCA_035545135.1 Lacipirellulaceae bacterium
CAAGCAGATCGCCCACAAGCAGATCGCCCAGCAGACCCGTGTCTCGCCCGCCACCGTCAGCCGGGTGCTGAAGCGCCTCGGCCTCAGCCGCGTCCGAGACCTCGAACCGGCCCCGCCGGTACGACGCTACGAGCGCAAAGAACCGGGTGAGATGATCCATCTCGACACCAAGAAGCTCGGCCGCTTCGAGCGCATCGGCTACCGCATCACCGGCGATCGCACCGGCCAGGGCAACAGCCGCGGTGTCGGCTGGGAGTTTGTTCACATCGCTATCGACGACGCCTCGCGCATCGCCTTCTGCCGGATCATGCCCGACGAGAAAAAGGAAAGCGCCGTTGCCTTCCTCCAGGCCGCGCTGGCCTACTACCAGAGCCTTGGCGTCACCGTCGCCCGTGTCATGACCGACAACGGCTCATGCTACAAAGCTTTCGACTTCCGCGACGCCTGCCGTGAGCGCGGCCTCAAGCACGTCCGAACCAGGCCCTACACGCCAAAGACAAACGGCAAGGCCGAGCGCTTCATCCAGACCGCCCTGCGCGAATGGGCCTACGCCCAAGCCTACCCGACGTCAAACCACCGCGCCAAAGAGCTGCCGATCTGGTCGCATCGCTACAACTGGCATCGACCGCACGGCGGCATAAAATACCAAACACCTATCAGCCGACTCGACCTGCCCGAAGACAACCTAGTGAGGCTCCACAGCTAGGCGCAGACGCAGTGCGTTGGTGTGGCTGCGGTGGTCGAAATTCCATGGTGGCGAAAATGCGCATCATCCAAAAAGTGGGACGTTGTCGTCGCGCGACGGCAGTGTGCCGTCCGCGGGCAGGTCGGGGATCGTCCGGGGTGCGAAACTCCTCATGTCGACGCGCGCTTGGGAGCCGGCGACGCTGCGTGTCTCGATTAAACCGCCGCCCTGGATGGCAGAAACGCGCCCCTTGAGATCGTTCGCAACCATCGCGCGTATGGCAGACTTATCCGGATTTGAGAGGTCATCGATTCCGCGAAGGTCAGCTTCGAACTGACGAAACAGGTTGTTTATCGTGACAGGAAGCTGTTCTGCGGGCGTATCGCGCAGCGCTGTATCGAACGCCTTGGCGCGCGCGGCCAGTGCGGGCAGCGTGGCCCAAGACGCCGCGCGGCTCGGGCCACGATGCAACTCGAATAGCATCATGTCAGTGGAATCAAATGGCTTGGACGCCACCGGATTGGGTCCTTCATAAAGGCGACCTTCCTTCACCCAGAGCGTGTTCGCCGGCACTTCCGTTTGCGGCGCGTTAATCGCGACGACAAAACCCGGTTTGGCGGGACGGCCTGCGCCCGCCCCAGGCGCGCGAAGCGTGTCGTGAATGCCAAGGGCAAGCCCTGTACCGGAAAGCCCGAGGAGGCCTTCGGCGCCGGATTTCAGGACGTTCGCGACCTCAGTCACTTGTTTCAGCGCGGGTACCACACCCGACAGTTGAGACAGTGTGTCGATCAGGACCTTCGCGCCATCCTCGGCGGGGACGGAATAAAGCCCGGCAAGAAGCTCAATATCCTGTCCATCATAAACCAACGGGCCCATGAGCCGATAAGCTAACCCAATTAAGCGATCCAGATTGCTGCTTCCCAGGTCTTTCAACTGGCCAGGACCGGCCACCGTTGATGTGTTCCGCTGCGCGGCAGGATCGCCGTAGGCGATAAATGCATGAACCAGCGGATAAAACTCCTTCCACAGAACTCGGGACCTTCGTAAATACATTTCTGCTAACCGCAGAACAACATAATCGTCATTCACCACAAACCCGACAGGAACGGGAACAGGCCTATTTTGCCCATCAACCACATGATCGTCTGGAACCCATTGCCAACCGAGCACCTTGGAATTGCTTTCGAAAAGCTTTTGTAGAAATTCGGGAACAATGCTCATTACGATACCTCTTTAATTCAGTCGAATTGCGTTAAATACAGCCTCCGAAGCGAGCTGCTGAAAGCGCGAGACCGACCAATGCTCAGTTCGGTTGCGAGCGAGTGCATGCCGCGCCAGGATCGCTAGCGGTTCAGCGAGGACGGGATTGCCTAGAGCTGTATCGTCCAACAGGGCGTCGAGCGCATTCTCGCGGTCGGTTTCCTCGCTGACGGCCTGAATCACGCGCGTATCGGTCAGATCTGGAACTCGCGACACCAGGAAGTCGTGAACGCCTTTTTGACGCTGCGCAAAATCAGTCCGCGCTTGGTCAGTTAACGTCTCCGCCGTCGTAAGACGCCTAAACCGCCCGAACCATCCCAGCGCTCCAAGAACAGGGTCACCCCAGCTGCCATAGGCGATCCGGGAAAACACATCGTAGTCGACGTCGTCCAGGATGGCGCGAGCGCGATATAACCGGGCCGCGAGGGTAAGCGCCCGAGCTAAGCGGCCCGGTCGGACTGATTCATCGCTGCCCGGCGGCAGCACGAAGAGGCTGACTGACAGGTCCCACCGTCGATCCTGCCAGAGGGTCACGGCGACTGTCGAACAATGATCGTCGACCCTCGGGAGGGCCGTGTCGAGTTCGCCCCAACCGGGAAGGCTCAAACGCATTCCATCCGTATCTCGCGGGCCGTTCTGCATAAAAATAGAGACGCGGCCGGAGCGATCTTGCCAAACCCGTTGCGCGGTTCCGCCAGCCGATAGCGTCAGTTGATTTGCGCGGTCTGGAATGGAGCCGCTCCACGGACCATCGAAAGCGACCGCGAACGATGCGGGTGCTTTTGAGTGTGCGGCAGAAAGCGGTATCTTGAGCCGTGGGCTGAATGACTGAAGGACAGCGTTCCTCGCATCGAATGGCTTCAGTGCCAACATCGGCAAGAGCGTGGGCAGGATAGCGCCCTGCATTGGGCCGATGGACTCGGATGGCGTATAAGAAAGACGCGGATTAGTCACCGCTTCGCTCGCCGCTTGCTCCGGATGCGGCAGCAGGGCCGCGAGCGCTGGGGTAATTTGCGCGGTCGCCGAGACCTCGTAATCCTGGCCAGATGCGATGTCCTCTTCGCGGACGGCAATTACTTCATCGCCCAGCATGATCTCAACGCGCCACAGGCCTTCGGCCATCGGGATCCGTTCATTGACCGGCTCGATGCGTTGCTCGCGGCCACCCGATAAGCGCGTGAGCCGCACGGATGCTCCTGGATCGATGGCGCGCACCGTCAGGGTTGGCCTGGGCATTTCATAATGACCCCACTCGGGCGTGACCAAGAAGGAGACGCCGCCACGAAAACGCCCGCGTGGGCGATCGTCAACAAAATGGGGGGTGACTGTCGTCTCCGTCACCGCAGCATTGGCGACCGGGGGCGCGCCGGACAAGGGGTCGGTGATGCCCTCCGGGGAGGTTTCGAGACCCACGTATGGGACAGCGGGAGCGGTTGCAGAAACCCGAAGCGTAATTCGATCCACTTCGCGGACATCAACGATTGGGTTGTCGATCCGGGGCGCCTGCCAACCGTGAGCGTCTGGGCTTAGCGCCGCCGCGAGGCGATACCGCTCGGGCGGCAGCGGCACCGCTTCGCCGTTTGCGCGAGGTGGCCATTCTGCGACTTTATTTCGTTTCACGGATAACGACGCGGCGATCGCGCTGGCGGCTTCCGCCGGCTCCACGAACAGCCCGAACAGGCGGTCCGGCAGGGCGCCGGCATCGCGAAGCGGCCCGGGTTTCACTTCTCCGCTCCACACTCGCGGCAACTGATATTCGATCTCCCAAGCGTTGCCAGGATAGGCGGATTGAATGTGACGTTTGGCGTAATCTCCTAACGATTCAAGGCTAATCAGCCACGTGCCACGGTCTTCTTCGTACCACCCCGAGGCACCCCACTGGGCCGCCCCACTACACTCGATGCCTTCCAGCAAATAGCCCGTCAACAGACCGTGCCCGCCTTTTGCCGCCGCGGCCTGGCCGAGTGGTGCCACGGCGTACAACACGGCGCGGGCCATCTCGGTGGCCTCGGCGGTGATGTCGTGGGGCGGGAGGTCCCAACCGATTGTCGCGACGTTGGGCAGGATGCGATCGGGCGGTAAGTTCCGGCAAGCATCTATGATCCAGTACTGCTCCCGTGCTCCACGCCGGGCGAAACGACCGATCAACTCGTCGAAGTCAATTAACTTCGCGCCGGCGTTTTTTAAGGTCGTGACGCCGGCAGAGACGAGCACCGTGCGAAGCGAGTCCGCTTCCCGGCCAAGCCGGACGGAAAGTCCGTGTCCAGCAAAGTAGACCAGTAGCCTTTCCAAGAGAGGATCGGCATCATAGCATTCAAGCAACCATTCAAGAATATGCTCGCGGGTGGGTATCGCTTCTCGGTTCGGCCCCGACGGCGAAATCATCAGGGTGCATTCTTCTTCCCGAAAGAGCCCGAGCTTAATCAGAACATCACGCATCGCCTTGGCGTCGTTGACGCAGCTCGTCAATTGCGCAAAGGGATAGTCATCAATGCCGATTAGCAGTGCGCGCTGCGCCATTGCCGCCTCTCGTTCGGACCATCAAGGTTATCATAATCGACTTGTGCTACAGCGGTCCCTTTACTGGCGGGGGTTGTCCGCGGCTCCTCGAAGCGCAAATCCAGGTCAATTTCGCCGATGCAAGAGCCAAGGACGTAGCGGCTGAGTGAACCTGCCTTTTTGAAGCTGCTGCCGACCGAACTGGCAGCCCACCCCGCGCCCGGAAGAGGCGGAGAGCCGACGGTCGTGCCTTAGAGGTGACTTGCCATCGCCACAGACTTCCTTTCATGGACGACACGGCAGGTTAGAAGGAAGGGCTATTATCGGTGCGCGATTTCAGCCGTAACCACGCTTCTTGAGCCAACCGCGCTCGTTGTGGAATTCCCAGGTCGGACCGGCATCGCCCTTGTAACCGATGAAAGTCTCATCGATTTCGAGCGTCTTGCCTCGCCGCTCCTTGCGGAGAACACATCAGCAAAAGGGGCGTGGCCTCACGGACGCGGTGCGTCTTGAACCACGCCGTCTTGTAAGTTACGCCCAGCACGCGGTGCAGCTGGTAGCTGCTAAAGCCTTTCTTGCGGGAGCAGAGCAGATGCATCGCCTGGAACTACAGGTTCAGCGGGACATGCGCGCTCTCAAACACGGTGCCTACCGTGACGCGGAACTGGCGTTTGCATGGGTCGCAACGCCACAAACCGAGCCGGCCGCCCTTCACCTTCGTAATGCGATCCGTGCCGCCGCACTTCGGGCAAACCGGGCCGTTCGGCGGCGGCCTCGTCATGGAAGAGGGCATGCTGCGTGCGGCGCCTGGATCGATCGTCGGCATCATCGAGTACGATGGGCCGCCGGGATAGGGGCGTCGGGACCGCACGAATGGCGGCAGGCCGTCCTGACCATGAGTGGCGAAGTCGCGTTACTACTTGGCCGCGCCCACGGCTTGCCCGGTTGCGCTGCGAGCGCGTATCCGTAGATGTCGTGCGAGCCCGCCAGCTCCCACCATCGATGGAGGAGGAGCTGTGCGGGTCATCGGGATGGACATACATTGATCGTTCGCCCAGATGGCGATCCTGGAGGACGGCGGATACGAGAAGAGCGTCGCGTCGAGCTTGTTCATCAGCGGTTCATGGACTCCGCGCGAACGCTTCGAGGTCGTCATCATCGAGGCGACCAGCAATATAGTGGCGCTGCGGTAGAAAGGCTTCGCCGCCCTTCGTGAGGCGAGTTGCTGTTACCAACCCGCGGCTCGTCAAAGCGATCGCTTATGGGGTTAGCCGCACCGTCAAGCTCGCCGGAGTATCCGACACGGTGGAGTTGAGCTGAATCAGTTCCGATAGCATCGAAAACAAGCGTTTCGTGTTGTCCGCATTCTCCCGCGGCACACACGCATCTTTCGATTCGGCTACGGCGAAACAATCATCAAAGACCTTGGCAGGCTGAACCGTCAGCATCCGGTTGTCACCTGCGGACCGAGCGGCGAGCGTGTAGTACTTCACCGCATCCGGGTGTCGCAGAAGCTTGCCAAGATAGAGGAAAGTCGCCATCAGGGAACGCGTCCTCAGGCCCAGCGTCGCCCGGACGACTTGGGAGCCTCGCGTGAACGGAAAGGTCAAGGTCGATTCCCTGTTGTCGGCAGATGATGTGCTGGGAGTCTCCGGCTTCGTATTTGCTGATGTAGGCTTCGACTTGCGATGGGGTGTGGTGGGTGCAGCTTGCTTTTGACCGGCTGCATGCTCGCACAAGGCGGTGGGAAGCCCCTGGAGTTGCCGGACGAGGTCGGGGCGCGCCTGCGCCGGATCCAAGCAGAACACGCCAGTGAGGATGGTTTTCGGCTGCGTCTGTGTCTTGCTGTTTGGGTCGTATTTGGGGTTCGGCACTGTCGAGAAATCAACCGTCAGACCATAGGCGATGCCGGCCTCGACCCAGTACAAAAAGCGTTGATACCGACAGTTGGCCAAGGTCGCGTAGCCACCCTCGCCGGGAGGATGATAGGGGCTGACGGCCGCGAGGTCGGGGCCGGTATAACCTGGGTCATAGGCGGCATAATCATAAGCAGGACAGCTCGATGAATCCTGTTCTGGATCGTTCTTGTATTCAAGAACTGTTCCGTTGGCCTCCTGGAAGCGGATCGAATCTAACAGCGCCAAGAAGACCATTTCCTTCGGGAAATTCTGAAGCAACAGGCCGATCAGGCCGACCTGAATCGGCGTCAGCAGGCTGTTGTGGAAGTCATGCGTTTCAATGGGATCAAGCTCCAACGATACGGAAGCAGAATTATCCGTAGCTGTGGTGAAGACATAGTCTTTGGCCGCGGCACTTTTGGCCGGCCCGAAGGTGATGTTCGGTAGGCCGAACTTCACGTCGCTGGTCTGACTCGGGGCTATCTTGTTATGCTGATAGAAGCGGAGCGGCTGCAGCCGGCTCGCGCGGATGATATTCGTCAGAATCTCGTTGTTGTCCGCATTGTCGTATGCCTTGTCCAAGGTCGCGATGCGCGGAGTGATGGAGGAATCAGTAAATTGGCAGGCGCCGAGCATTCCTGCGCCGACGAGAACCATGATCACCCTGGCGCATTCGAAAGTCCCCATCGCCAATGGCCCTGTTTCAGAGGCGGCGCGGATGCCAATCAGTGGTCGCAGCCGGGGGGCGGGCATGCCTCTTTCATTTGCTGCAGTTGGTCGCCGCTCAGCTTCTGCAGCACTTTGGCAACTGGATGCAGCCGAGCCTGCGCTGTCGTCAGCGGATTAGCCGATTGCAGGATGGGATTGATTTCCCTGCTGAGTTCACCGCGCTCGTCCGCGTCTGCCAGCACCCGCAAGTCGTCACCCGACAACGATCCGAGTACACTGCGCGCCAATGGATGCCCCAAGGCGCCACGAATCAGCCGCATCGGATGTCTGCGCATGGCTCGCGCCATAGCCGAATTCTCCTGACTAGAGACAACCTAGCACGGTATCGCGATCCAATAAGACGATGCAATCCCTTCAAGCGAACAATCGTGAGTTTCTGCGGCGAGCATCCCCCGGGACGCCGGCTTGTCCGGCTGGGAGTGGAGCGGAGCTCAGGGAAATCCTCGGGAGCCTAATGGGCCAGTTACGGCCGACGCCCGGGCCAAGTCAGAGGCAGTCCCGCCATGCGGTACCCAAACTGCCTATCAGCCGCCTCAGCCTATCCGAGGACAACCTGTTGAGGCTCCGCAGCTAGCGGTACCGACACAAGTCCAGAAGATGCGCTGTTATGCGATTGAATACGTCAGCCCAGTCGTTCCAAGCATGCTGGCGGAACAAGCGCGCCGATCGGTACCATGGGCTGTCTGACCGCTCGAGAAACCACATCCAGTGCGGTACATATCTGAGCTTTCCCAGTGCCGCGACTAGGTGCGCTACGGCGCCATCTACCGCAATGACGAGATCCAGTTCGCGGATCGCCGCCGCAGTATTGGCTAAATCCGTACAATACCCGCTCAAATCGGTGATCGGTCCAAGCACCATCGGCCCAATCGCTTCCGCCGCCGCCGTCCCGGCAATAGAAAGCCGCTCGAAAAAAGCGACGCCGGCGGCTCGTCATCGGTGCCGTGTAAACTCGACCATGCGATACCCACGCGGAGCTTTCGCGGCGCCCTGGGAAACGCTGCAGCGAATTTTGTCGTGCGGGACGTGTTCGCACAGAGATATGCGTCGCTTTTGATATCACTAAATTTGCGCACAAAAAGAGCTGGCACCGCGGATTGGTAACAATACCAATTGGCCCGTGGCAGCGGCGCTGACATGGCGATGATCTGATCGGCAATACCCAAGCCCTACACGAGGGGATGAGCTTGGGTTGGCACTGCACGAAGAGTTCACTTCCCCGTTGCCTGATCTCCGGCAAGTACCTCGCTGTCCAAATTCCGCACGCGGTGTCAGTATCATTAATGATGAGAAGCCGTTGCCGAGTGATTGTGCCAGGCGTGGCGGCGAAACCACCCGTTCAAGGATTCTCGCCCGCAATCAAAGCGGGTTTGGTCGTCTTCCTCGGTAAGGGGCCGCGGCGGGCTTGCTTCTGCTACGTGGGAGGGCGCCCGCGGAGTTCCTTCAGCGCCGCAACCTCGCGCGCGGGCGAAGCAACCCAAGCCTCAAAACGGTCCCAGTCTTTCGCAGGGATCGTGATGATGCGGCGTTCGAGAACATCCGCTTCGGCCGCTTCCAGCGCCTTGCGCCGGACGACGCAGCCGTTTCATGCGGGTCGCGGTAAGTGGCATTTTGCGACGAAGCCGGTGTTCCGAGATGCAGCGCCTGCTTCGCTTAAATCGTCGATCCTAGTCGTCGGCTCACCTTCCGTCCCGGCTCCTTTTCTTGTAGTCAGAATAAACAGGAAGAGGCCAGAGAATGAACCGCATCGTCTTCGCTTCGCTTTTTGCCTTGTATCCGCTAGCGGCTATCGCTCAAAGCGCAGACGAGTTTGAGGATGCAAAATGGGGAGCTACAGAACAAGCAGTCCAAGCTGCATTCAAGGGCACTCTCACTCACTATTCCTCTGGCGCGATCAATGGGAAAACCTATCCCCACTTCGGAATACCGAAATACGATATGGAGAGCTGCGATCTGTACGTAGATTTTAAGTTCAGCAATAACAGGTTGGTCAAAGTTGATTTAAGTCTCAATCATCCGGATGCCGCGGACGCGGCAGATTGTCCAACAAAAATTGCCAAAATGCTTACAGGTAAATTTGGATTGCCTAAAACGGTCGAGCCATTCAATCCCGGATTTTCTCAGGGTCAAAAAAGGGTTTGGTTGGCCGGGAATACTAAAATTACTCAAGTAGATTCCTTTCTTTCTGCGTTAAATCGGACCCTACTAACTCTGAGTTACGAATCCGCAAGCCCGGACGCAGGGAAATTTTGATCGTTCCCTTGGCGATGACCACCAACCTTTATGCGTTTTTCGCCCGTCGGGTCTCATCGCGCCGAAGGTCGCCTGACGTAGCGAAACCGGGCGCGCTCGCGACCGGCATGCATGCCCTTGAGCAGCCCCTCCCGCGTGGTCCCCTGCACAGTGTTGCCGCGGCTAGCGGCTCGAGCTGACTGACGGAGAGGGGGAGGGTGCGCCGTTTCGTCTATCATTGCCGCGACAAAGCGAAAATGTTCGCTTTACCGTGTCGGGCTTTATGGAGACCCTAGTGACCGTCGTTCGCAACATTGGCCCGGTCTTACTTACTGTGGGTCTACTATTGGCGGGATGCGCATCACCAACCGCGTATACGCCGGACGGCAACCAGGGCGTTATCAACCCGCTGCGCGTTCCTCTCGAACCTGTTCTGCTGATCGGCACCTTCTCGTGCACGGCGTATACCGAAGGCGGCCTGCCTGCCATCACCTGGCGGCAGATACCGTTCCGTCAGGAGGGTGACCGACTTACCGGCCTTTACACCTTCAAGGATCGCTTCGGTTATCAGGACTCGGTCGTCTTCAACGGTGCGATTAGGGGTGGGAGTGCCCGGGTAACGGTCACTGCGGTACGCTCTGATGGATCATCGAATTTTACCGCGGAAATGACCGGGCGGCTGGCTTCGATGACCGGACAAATGATGTTGGGCACGTCGCAACAGGCGGTGCGCCTCTGTTCCCTCGCCTTGAAAGCCGCGCGATAGCAATCCGCAGATCGAGGGGCACCGAGACGATGTCGCCTCCCAGTCCGCTATCGGCGCTCAGCCGCAGGAACCTCGAACCTCACCGGCTGTTTTGCTCCGGAGAACATGAGCGTACGGGTATTCATGTTTGACGAAATACTGATTCACGCGAGTTCCAACGGCGATCGCTGGTACCTCGCTCGGGACAGCGCCGACCCGGCGCGGTGGAAGGTGCGCCACCAGCCCAACCGTGCATCTGGCGGTCGCGCGACGATCGTGGATATCCGCGAGTTCCTGGCGGAAGGGCAGGGCCCGCAGCATGAGGCGCTACAGCGTCACCTGCAGCAACTGGGACATGTCCCGGGCGGCGGGTACGGTTAAGTCTGTGCCGTATCCGGAAGGTCCTTTGATTAGGGCCGATTTTTGAGAACGATCGGCCTTTCCGAACGGTAGCTTGGGTGCACGGCGGAATCACTGGACCTCGCCGCCGCCTTGGCAACCGACTTTGTGCGCTCTTGCGGTTTTGATCGATGGCGTTGTGGCTTCCCTTTCTGCTCGTGAATGCCGGGCGGCTGTCTCGTGCGCAGCTGATGCACCATCGGCCTGATTCTGCAGCGCGCCGGTAATCATCATCGGCGTCGGGTCGCGCCCTGCGATGCCATGCTTGTCAAAGGCAATCTTCACCAAGCGGTTAAAGGCCCGACCTACCGCGAGATGCTTACCCGGCAACGTGCGGATGCGCACGAGCAGCACCACGGCGTGTTCGTCCAGACTGTCAACACCCTGGTAATTGA
>DASZZA010000734.1:0-3354 GCA_035545135.1 Lacipirellulaceae bacterium
GCGCAGATTGAGATTGTAGATGACCGGAATAATCGGCCCCGTGAACCCGGAAATATCGAGGCCCAGTTGTTGCGCTACTTCACGCGTTTCGCCCCGATAAAGAAAAACTGAGGCCGGGTCAGCAGTAGCATCGTTGAGACCACCGGCCTTGCCAACCGCCTCGGCAAGCGAAAGCCTCCACGCATCAAAATTGATCTGTGAATTCGAAATGCCGCTGGTCACCGCGCTAAGTGCGCCAAATGCCAAAAAGGTCTGCGGCTCGCGATAGAGGTATATTGTGTCGCCCGCGTCGACGAAGATATTATTCACGGGCTCGTATACGAGAGCACCGAATGGAGCGAGGGCTCGACGCCCATTCCGCTCCAGCAACACCCATTCATCATGCCCGGGACTTTTCGGCCCGCCAGCTCTTGCGATGACGTCAAGAAGGCGCTCGCCTGCCGGATTCGCGGCAACTCGGGTCGGCGCTGCGACATCCCCCAGGACGCTGATGAGTGACGACTGAGCTTGTACCAGCGAAACGACGACCTGCGGCTCGATCGCTCGATCTTTGAGAGCGGCGACGATAGCGTCCTGGAGTTCGATCTGGGTACGACCTCGCGCGCGAATAGCGCCTGCATATGGAATCGAAATGTTACCTTTGGCGTCGACCGCCTGATTGGGGATGGTAACGAAATTGCCAGGCCGAACACCCGCTTCTGCCGGAATGAAGAGTCCGCCCGGTTGAGCTTCAAAAACCGTAACGCTGATAATATCTCCGGTCCCAAAGCGAACTTCCTTCGCGGGCCGACGATCAGCGAACGCCGTCGCGAGTCTGGGGGCAGCGTGACCTAAGGTTTCAACAACCTTTGGCGTCACCGGCACGAAGACGTACTGAAGTCCCGCCGGGTCGCCTTGGCCCGCCCGGATGTCTTGGCTTGACGGTCCGTTTGCCGGCATAATGCCGCAGCCGGCGGCAACAATCAGCAAACCCATCGAAAGTCCGGTCAGCCCGGTATGCAAAATCCGCACGGTCCCCCCACCCTGGAGCCATGATCGCTAAACCCATGGTTATTACGATCCTACGGAGCACGCTACTGTGCTTGGCGGGTCTGCACGAGGAAAGTTAATAATCTTGTTGGTAATCCGGAGACTGCGTTGCCAATCTGCCACAGTTGGGAAGGGGCCCAAACCACGTCCCCTAGCGGGGGCGGCTGTGTTCGGGCGGCATGCGCGACGCATACGAGGGCATGCCAATCCAAATCAACGACAAACGAAGAGCGGCACCCAAAAGGTATCCGAATTGCATAAATGTCAGCAGCAGTAGCAGCTTGACAAGCAGAGTCCCAAAAACATCATCGCCTGCGGACCAACCCAAGCCGGCAAGCAACGCAGCACAAGCGATCCCCGGAATGACCGCAAATACCGGGAAACGCATTCCGAGCGTAGCCCCAAGGAGCATTCCAGCCAGCGCGATAATTGTCATTCTTGCCGCTTTCCGAAGAGGGACGGAAGTAAGGAAGAAGGACGAAGGCAGAAAGACTTCCAATGCCCTTCCGGCCGAAAAGGTTGCATCAGAAAAAGTTAACGCGCAGCTAAGGACGAAATGCGGCAGTGCAACAAAAAACTCAAGCAGCACAGGTATTTGTGCGGACTGATACCTCTCGTCGCAACCGGTATCTTTAGAGTTTCCCCCGGAAATATCTGATTGTCCTTTCAAGCCCCTCAGCGAGTTCAATGGTTGGCGACCAGCCAAGCACCTCTTTTGCGAGGCTTATGTCAGGCCGTCGCTGCTTTGGGTCGTCTGCTGGAAGCGGTTTGAAGGAAAGTCGGCTTTGAGAGCCAGTCAGTCGAATCACCTGCTCGGCCAATTCGCGAATGGTAAATTCCTGCGGGTTCCCAATATTGATCGGCCCTGTAAATTCGTCCGGGGTGGCCATCACGCGCGTCATTGCTTGGACGAGGTCATCGACATAACAAAAGCTTCGCGTCTGGCTACCGTCGCCGTATATCGTGATGTCCTCACCTTTGAGCGCCTGCACAATGAAGTTCGAGACTACTCTCCCGTCATTAGGGTGCATCCTGGGGCCGTATGTATTGAAGATCCGAACCACCTTGATCCGAAGTCGATGCTGGCGCCAGTAATCAAAGAACAGCGTCTCTGCGCAGCGTTTGCCCTCGTCATAACAGGATCGTGGTCCGACAGGATTGACCCGGCCCCAGTAACTCTCTTGCTGGGGATGTACCTCGGGATCGCCGTACACCTCAGACGTTGAGGCTTGGAGGATCTTCGCTTTGACCCTTTTAGCGAGGCCCAACATGTTGATGGCCCCGTGCACGCTCGTTTTGGTCGTTTGCACCGGATCGAACTGGTAATGAATCGGAGATGCCGGACATGCCAGATTGTATATTTCGTCAACTTCTACATAAAGTGGAAAAGTCACATCGTGGCGCATCAATTCAAAATGCGGATGCTTGAGAAGATGCGCTACGTTTGCCTTGCTGCCTGTGAAGAAATTGTCGACGCACAACACGTCGTGTCCCTCGGAAAGCAAGCGTTCGCATAGGTGCGATCCAAGAAAGCCGGATCCCCCACTAACCAGTAGCTTTTTCAAGTCGCCTTCTCCCCCTGCATCCGACGACGGCGTCAACTTACGTTCAATCTCCAACTGCCCGCGGTGAGACCGAACTTTAGATCGCCGGCTGTAGAATTCTCCGGCCCTTCCCCCATGGGTGGCGCACCATCGAGATTCAGCAACGCAATTGCCGCTTTCCGGACGCTCCTCGTTGTAGTACGGCGCCAATCCTCTAATTTTTTCCGGACATCCGCAAGACTCATGCAACCATAAGTGTCCGGCCCTCTACTCGGACATCCACCGCATCTTTTGAGAACTCAGCGTCGGTCGGCTCTCGTGAGAAATCGAGGTGACGCCACGTCCGGTAATCCCCAGAGGTCAAGTCGCTAGGCAAATTCGCCATCTTGCTCCACCGGATCGCTTTCGACCCGCAACTTCCGGCCAGGGGCGAGTTGATCATGCACTCCATCGTCCGGATCTTGTCCGAACGGGTCGCCGGCCGTCCCACAGTTCGGTCCCGACTCGATACCGAGCCGACCGGCCCGCTCTCCCTTGCTCAATCAGAAACCGACACTGTCGCTGAACCGAACAATGTCCGACGCCGACGCGCCGAGGGTAGTTGCCGCATTGAAGACTCGCGCCCCGTCGATATGGATCAGCACGCCGGCGTCCGCTGCCGCGTCCCGGAACGCTGCCAGGCAGGCGAGCGACGGCACCGTACCACCGGCCCCCGACTGCGCAGGCGGTGGTTGAGCGACAATTCTCGACCATTCCAACTCGATCACTGCCAAGCGAGGGT
>DASZZA010000735.1:0-7711 GCA_035545135.1 Lacipirellulaceae bacterium
CAAGAGCGAAGTGCTGAAAGCAGAGATCGGCAGCGCTCGCGTCTGCCGGGTATTCGCGGCCACGTTCGTCGAAGCAATCCAACGCGACGCACGCCTTCCCAAGCCGCAGTGGCAGGCGCGTCCCGCCGCCGGTCAATCCTAAGAGCGCGGTCTCGTGCGAGGGAATGCGCTCCGACGGACCCGCCGTGAAACCCAAGTCCTCATAGAAGTGTCCAAGTCGCTCCAAACTCTGCGTTGTGAGCCCAAACGAGATGATGCCGGAAACACGGGCGCTCACGGCCTTATGCAACCTCTGACGTTCGTGTAGATCGCCAGCAGTTGCTGCGAAGCACAGATAAACAGCCGCGAGCGGTTGCGTCCCCCAAAAGCGACGTTCGAGACGACACAGCCGGTCAAGATCTTACCGAGCAATTCTCCCTGCGGGCTGATGCAATGCACCCCATCTCCTGCGCTGGACCAAATATTGCCATCCTCATCGAGACGAAACCCGTCCGCAAAGCCGGGGTGGACCTTGTAGAAACGATCGCCGCCGGAGAGCCGGCCGTCAGCAGAGACGTTGAACCGGCGGATGTACTGGCTTGCCGCTGGATCGAACTGGTGGCCGGTCTCCGCGACGTAAAGCAGTCTTTCGTCGGGGGAAAACGCCAATCCATTCGGCCCATTGAAATCATCTGCCACAACCGATAGGGCGCCGGTCACGCCGTCCAGGCGATAAAGCGAAGGCGGCAACTCCGAAGCCTGCTTTCCGCCTTCGTAGTCGGTGTTGATGCCGTAGGGCGGATCACTGAACCATATCGAGCCGTCCGATTTGCAAACGATGTCATTGGGTGAATTGAGGCGTTTGCCGCGATAATGGCTCGCCAGCACCGTCAATGTGCCGTCAAGTTCGAGCCGCGTGATGCAACGATTCTGGTGTGAACAGCCGATCAAACGCCCTTCCCTGTCCCGCGCGTGACCGTTCGCGAAGCCTGAAGGACGCCGGAAGACTGACACGCCGCCATCCTGCGTCCACCGCAGGACCCTGTCGTTCGGGATGTCGCTGACGTAGAGGCAGTCATGATCGGCAAACCACACGGGCCCTTCCAACCAGCGGAAGCCCTCCCCCAGGACCTCAATCGGTGCGTTCGTCAGCACCATGGCGCGGAATGGGTCGAGGCTGATTTCGAAACTGTTCATGGAAGGTCTATTTGATGCGACAAGGATCGCGCGACGGCAGAACGTGCAACTGGACCGTCATCAACACCGCCGGTTCGTCGCCGATGGTACCGGAGCGGTGGCCTTTTTTTCCCTTCTTTTCCACGCAGTTCTGGTCTTCGCCGAACGAGAATTCGCCCGGCCCTTGCTCGATGCGCGTCCCGTCCATGCTCTCGATGAACCAACGTCCGGAAAGCACAACGATCCACTGTGGGGCCGGGTTCTCGTGCCATTCGCCGATCCAGCCGACCGGCTGAACTGTGAACACCACTGTAGAGGAATGGCTGCGCTGCTCGTTATTCCACTGCGGGTCCGCAGGTCCGATTTGCTTCATATCGAAGTTTGTAAGATGGCATTGCGTCTGGTGGCTTACGCCATCTGCATCCACCCACAAATGCCAATATGCAATCGATGGCTTGGATCCGATATCGCTCATGGATGATGCCCCGCTAATGCGTAGGGGTGGCTCGATTCGAATGGATGCGCAAGGAAGGGCTTCAGTCCGGCGCCAGTGGTGCCGATGACAAGCAAGAGAAAGCCGGCCCCCAGCGACATGTTCTTGAGAAAATCCCAGAACAGGTTGCGGGCCTTGCTGTCGCCCCGCGCCCAGAAATCTCCGGGAGCCCAGAACCGCTTGTAGAGCACCGCAGTGGCCGCGCAATACCCCGCAATCAGAAGCGCGCAAAAGCGATCGGCGACGCCGGTGACCACACCGAGAGACGCAAAGATCTCGATAGAAAGCCCGCATATCAAAACAATGGTCGCGATGGCGCGAGGCTTAAAGACCTCCTGGGCCTGGGTAACGGCTCCTTGGAAGTTCAAAACCTTGTCGAGGGCGCTGAACGGCAGAAACAGCATGACAAGCCCGTATCGAACGACAAGAGTGACGACGCCGGCGACGGTCATTTCAGTCGCTCCGCAATGCAGTCGGCGACACGCAACGCGTTGGCTATAATCGTCAATGTCGGGTTAACCGCCGCGATGGAGGGGAAAAAGCTCGCATCGGCCAAGTAGAGATTATCCAAATCGTGCGCCTTGCAGTCCAGATCGAGAACTGAACTGGCGGGGTCTACTCCGAAACGCGCCGTTCCGGCCTGATGCGCGGTCCCCCCGAGCGGAATATCTTTGCCGAGGTACAAGCTACGGTTCAGAAAGATCGCATTATGACCACATCGGTCCAATATCTGCTTCAGTTTGCGCTTAAGATGCGCCAGCGCCTCCGTGTTTGTTTCGATCAAATCGAGATGCACTTTCCCGTCTCTGTAATGGACGCGATTGTCGGGATGCGGAAGATCTTCGGCCTGCAGCCAGAAGTCCATGGAATGCCTGGCAATCTCCTCAAACGGCATTTCGGGTAGCCAGTGCAGCCATTCCGGCAGGGCCTCGCCGCGGACCTGATCGGAATGACTCGTCGCACACATCTGCACAAGCCCGAGCGGATACTCCCAATCATCGGACCCGAAATAGTAATCGCTAAAGGCCATTGTCTTTTGAAACACGGTTTCGTTTGCCTCAGGCATCACCGCCATGAGCACGCTCATGTTGTGCCGCATGTAGTTGCGTCCGAGTTGGCCTGACTGGTTTGCGAGGCCATGCGGATGTGTATCGCATGCCGACCGCAGCAGCAGCAGCGCGGATGAGAGCGCGCCGCAGGCCACAACAACAATGTCGGCGGAATAGACCTCCTCGCGGGCCCCTCGCGTTACGTGAACGTCTTTAACCGCTCGTCCGGACGAATCCGTTCCAAGCTTCGAAACGTAGGCGCCGGTGAGAAGTGTCACGTTCGGATGCTTGGCAAGCATCGGATCGACACAAATCACCTGCGCATCAGCCTTGCCGTTCAACGGGCAGGGAAACCCGTCGTAAAAGCTGCAACGAATGCAGGGGCTCGTTGGGGTGGCCAGGCCGTCCTTTTCATCGAGGAGGATGCCGAGGGGGATATGAAACGGGCGAAGACCGATGCCACGGAGGTTATGAACGAGCTCCGCAACTTTCGGCTCGTGGCTTACGGCGGGAAACGGGTACGGTCCGCTCGCCCACGGCTCGAGAGGATCTTCACCGCGCTCGCCGTGCACGTGAAACAGTCGTTCCGCTTGCGTATAATAAGGTTCGAAGACGTCGTATCCGACGGGCCAAGCAGGCGATAGGCCGCCCGAATGAGCGACCTCGCCGAAGTCGCGCTCGCGAAGGCGAAAAAGCGCTCCCCCATAAACTTTCGAATTGCCGCCAACGTAATAGTGCAACGCGGGTCTAAACGTATCTCCGGTCGAGTTTGTCCAGGTCTCCTCGGCCTGATAGGCCGCATCGACGAAAACGGTCTGCGAATTCCAATTCCGCTCGCTGCGTGGCAGGTAGCCCCCTCTTTCCAGGAGCAAAATACGCTTGCCGGATGGAGCCAGCCGGTGCGCCAGCGAGGCACCACCGGGTCCGGTACCAATGACAATGACGTCGAAATGATCCGAGCCCAACCGTAGACCTCTGCGCTAAATGCCGAAACTGGTGTTCGACCAATTTGGCCGGCACGCTTCGCCCCAGTGGGGAACGACCGGGCAACCTCGCAGTTCCGCGCCGGTAGTAACCTAGCGCCCCCGTGCGCCCATTATTCGTCCGAGGCATCCTGCTCCTGGGTCGGAAAAGCGCCATCGCAAGTGCACGCGCCGAGGAGCGGTGGCGGGTGCGCGCCCCTGGCGGGGCACAAGCTTGCTGGTCACGGCTAAGCGGCTCCGCCCGTGGCATGCACGAACCGCAGATTTGCCAGCGAGACGAAGGCATTCCCCAACCGACCCGGTACTACGGTAGGCTGACCGCCAGGCTTTTTAACTGGTCATTGGAGTAGCTGTTGGGTCGGCTGAAGAGTGAACTCGCCGATCGTCGCGCCCGCTTCTTCCACCACCGTAAGGGTACAGCCGAGGAGTTCGGCGTTCTCGCGGGACAACTCCACCACTAGCCTCTCCGCTCGCCTGAGTGCCGCTTCATCGCTCGGATAGGCCTCGCCTTCCGTATCCTCGTAGATGGTATCGTCATTAGTAACTTCGAAGCGGTAGCGCGGCATATGTTGCCGCCTCAGGACTGCTTAAGCTCGTGGTGCCCCTCGGTCATCGCGAACTCCTCTTCCACTTCGCGTTTTGCTCGGTCCCAGTGCTCGAGGTCCTTCCCTTCAGGCCGACCCTCATCCACCCAAATGCGGTAGGCACGCGCACGTACCAGCCGATCGCGTTCAGGCGGTTCTGTCATCATGGCGATGGTGCCAACGCGGGGCTGATTGCCGGACGAACGCGGCCGCTCTCGTTCGTGGTTTCATCCATGCGATCAACCTCCTGCTCCGCCTTCGCCCATTGGCCTTTGTCACGGCCTTCCGGACAGCCTTCAGACTGCATATCACCTGTGCCCGCTGGCGGATGCAGCCTTCTTTGGAGGCGTGGCCGTGCATGGCCGTTGCTCCGATGGAACGAACGGCCAGAAGCGGATGCCGGTTCCTCTCAGTGCTGAGACTGCGTCACCCGGTCCAACACTTCGCGGACCCGCTCCAGCACCTGCGCCGTCCGTCCTGCGTAGTAGCCGCTGATGATGGTCTTTATTTCCTTCACCTGCGGCTTCGCTGGATCGTGTCCAGCCTTACGCAGTAAGCCGTCCAGATCCGCCGTGGTTTCCTTCTCATCGAATAGCTGCAATGTCAGCCCTCCTGCTCCGCCGCCTGCCGCTAGCAGACAAGCGGCGTTTGTCGCACGAGAACGTTAGAATGCTATGGACGATACGTCGATGGCTTCCTGCGGATAGCCGGACCCGCGGCAAACCCTGTCCGCCCGGCGGCGAAGCGCAGACCGTCAGAGTGATCGCATTTCGTTAAACGCCGCCAATTCTCGCAGCGCCGCCATTGGCGCACCCATGCAATTGGCTGAGCTTATTTGTACGTATGGCATTGTGGCTTAGCGCCTCATCCCCGACACGGCGCTTTGCCGCTTAGTGAGGGGCCCGGTGATCAACCCGGTAGCAATCGATTCGTCCCGTGCGCCTTTGCCTCGAACGTCGCGTGCGTCACGGATACGACAGTACCGTGCATGCCGCTCACAATATCGACCACGGCGTCGAGTTGTCGCGTCAGCGCCTTAACGAGATTCGTGCCAAGACCGGACTTGGCGTTGCTACCGACCACATCGGGCTTTCCGAGCCCGTTATCGGAAACCGCCAATTTCCATCCGCGTCCCCCGACTCTGTAAGAGACAATAATCCCGGCGCCGCGCTTCATAGCGGGGAAAGCATGTTTCAGCGCATTCATTACCAATTCGGTGACTATTAGTCCGACGTTGACAGCGTCGTGCGAGGTCATCGCACCTGCGTCGGCTTCGACCGTGAGCGAGATAGGCCGACTGTCACCGATCATCGATTGCGCCAACGTTTCGCAAAGCTTGACCAGGTAGCCAGACACTTCGATCGGCTTACCACCACCGGAGACATGCAGATGCTTCTGAACCGCAGCAATCGACAAGACACGCCGATGCGCATCTTCTAACTGCAGCCGCGTTTCCTCCGATTGAACGGCTCTCGCCTTGAGAATAAGGATACTGGCGACGATTTGCAGGCTATTGGCAACGCGGTGTTGAATCTCCTCCAACAGCATGTCCTTTTCACGCATCAAATCCTGTACTTGCCGCTCGACCGCACGCCGATCGGTAACGTCTTCGAATGCCAGGAGCACCGAGCTGTGGGCACCCGCCTCATAGAAGACCTTACGGGCATTGAGCAGCATGATACGATGACCGATGGTCGGGAATTCGCGCTCGACCTCGTAGCCCTCGATGGCTGATTGACCGTTCGAGATCGCCTCCAACAATTCGCGGAGCTCCGGGATATCCCATTGCCCGCCGTCGATCTCGTACAGCAGGTGGCCGCGGACATCCTCACGCACGAGCCGAAAGGTCTGGCAGAAGGAACGCCCGGCAGCGATGACGCGAAGATCGTGGTCGAGCACCAAAAGCGGGTCGCGCATGGTATCGACAACGGCCTGCGCCAGCACTAGGCCATCGTTGAGATCAACATATGGCGCCTCCTTCGATAGCGTCACGATTGACATGTCGACCTTTCGCTCGGCCTGCGAGACGAGCCCGAACCTGCGCCATTGTCTTTAAGCGGCGCGAACGCCTGAGCGACCGATCAGCTTGCGCCTTAATTCCTTGGAAGTCGACTGATGAGTGTTAAGTAACAAATTGCCCGCTATTCGCGAGCGCGCAGGCTCGCAATCCGGCACGATCGCATCCATATATAATGCCACATGGAGGCATACGCCGCGCATACCACCGAAAGCCAAAGACGACGGAAGCTATGGTGGCCGGTAGCGCCCACTCATAAACACGAAAGTATCAGCCTGATGACTCATCACTTCTGTGTAGGCCAGCTCGTTGAGCTTGAGCCGAAGGTGCTTCGTCCCTGTGCGCCAGGGCCGTACGAAATCCGCTACCTTGTCCCGATCTCGGAGCGAGAGCCGGGCGATCCGTCCTATCGCATCAAGAGTCCCTCGGAAAAACATGAGCGCGTAGTTACT
Source organism: Lacipirellulaceae bacterium (assembly GCA_035545135.1). Taxonomy (GTDB): domain Bacteria; phylum Planctomycetota; class Planctomycetia; order Pirellulales; family Lacipirellulaceae; genus JABDGM01. Next base: position 6,734 of record DASZZA010000735.1, read on the forward strand.
GAAAGCGATCTCGTATCATCGTCCGGGAAACGGGCCAGACCCTGACAGTTGTTTCCGTGAGCTGCGCCTTCCGGATCAGGGCGGCGGTAGTCTTTTTAGATTATGATTGAATATTTCATTTCGTGCGGATTCGCTGGCGCCACTGACGTTTAGGGACGTCGCACGCCTTTGCAATTTCAATCCGCCAGGATTGCGCTCGACCGCCAATTCGCAAGGCGCAGTGGGTATTATATTTGTCAGTCGCTACCTAGCTTGGCTGCGATTTCGGCCAATTCCACAGTCGCGTAGCTGCGCTCCACTGCATCGAAGATCGCGATCCGGATAACCGGGTATCTCTGTTTGAGCTTCGTGCCCGCAGCCATCGCGGCGTCGGAGGTTTCGAACTGCGTTTTGAATTTTCCGTCCACCACGAGAGCGAAGCCGTCGATGGGCCTGGCGTTGGCGGACAGCTTGCGGGCTTTCCCCGTCTCGGCGTCTTTTGGCTCGTCATCTTGTTTGTGTTTCTGCATCTGAAATCCTGCTTGTTCTGTCGCACACTAGAAGTCGCCCGCGACAAGGTCGTAGACGCTCCTGCGTCCTCGCGCATAGACCCTGGCCGCAGCCTGGTAGATTCGCGCACGATTGCCGTCGAATGCCCGCAGGATGCTCGCTTCGTCTGCTTGCAGTTCAGGCTCGATTCGCCGCAACGCCTCAGACGTTACGAAGAACGAATTCTCCATCGAGCGGTCGTAACCCCAGAACCGGACGGCGCGGAGAGACGCGTCATAGCTGCGGCTTTGGTTCGGAAATGTCACCCGAGCATGGGTCGCATTCGCCAGCCGCTGCCAGGGCCACATTATTGTTGCCCTTGTTCTGCTGGTTGCGCGGGCTCGCCGGCTGGGCAAGCGCTGGAGCACGTCGCCGCTCCGTGGGCCTCGATCTTCGGCTCCGACGCCTGCTGCGTGAGCTCCGATTGCAACGTCGACGCTTGGGGATGCA
>DASZZA010000736.1:0-2684 GCA_035545135.1 Lacipirellulaceae bacterium
GTGCTACGTAGCACGGCCAGTAACGGTACGGATTAGTTTGACCTCTTGCGCGCGATAAGGGCGGCCGTCGGTGTGAAAAATGTCATGGTGCCATGGGTGCGGCTCGCCAAGGATAGACATCTGCCAAGTGGACCACGGGTACTTAGTTTGGGTTTTGCCATCAACGAGCCCCCAGGAGTACGCGGCGACACGTTCTTTCTTGAGTATGGGGAGGATCGCTTCAAACGTACTGCCGTTGCCGCGGGCCATGTATTCCGTACAGAAAAGCGGCCGGCCGTAGGTGCGAAGCTGATTGATACGGCGATTCATCGAGTCGGCTTTGCCGTAGTCGTGGAAGGAAATGACGTCGCTCAGTTCAATGGCCGCCTTGTGGACCTCGTCGAGCGTGTCGGGCTCTTCCCAGTGGGGTGCTTGGCCCCATAGTCCAACCGTGAGCGGCTGCGCGGGACGAACTTCGCGCGCCCACTGAAACGTGAGCCGCACGAGGCGGGCGGCGCGATCGTCCTTGTTTTTCAGTTCGAGCGGGCCGTAGCTGTTGCCGTTCGGGTTGTCCGGTTCGTTGAACAAGTCCCACGCCAGGACGCGCTTGTCGTGGCCATAGCGAGTGAGCACATCGGTGACGTACGGCTTTAGCGCATCTTGCTTGGCATCATCGGCAAGCACGGCGCGGCCAGGGCTTTGCACCCAGCCGCTGTTGTGGACGCCCGGCCGCGGACGGTTTTGTCGGCCGCTTTGCGGGTCGGGGTCCCAGACGCCGTCGAAGAACACCAGCATGGGGCGGATCTTATGTCGGGCCGCGATGTCAAGAAATTGATCGACGTTCTTGAAGAACCCGTCGCGATCCTTCTGCCAGCAAAGATTGTGCAGGAATACGCGGACCGTGTTGAAGCCAATCGATTGGGCCCAGCCGAGCTCGCGATCGATCGTTTTGGGATCGAACGTGGCGGGCTGCCACATTTCGAGCTGGTTGATTGCCGTGCTGGGGATAAAGTCGCACCCGACGGGCCAGGGCTGGGCATCGTACCAGTCATTGGCCTGCTTCGACGTCCAGCGCTCGCCGGCGCGAGTTTGGACTGCCACAAAAAACACGAAAACGATTGAGGCGATTGCTAAGACGTTGCGTTGATGCATGAGCAGCATTTTTTGTTCCCGGGGTGATGCGGCGCCACCAAGTTGGCGTCAGTATAGTCATCGTATGCGGAATGCAAAAGATGCGCGGTTGTTGGCAACCGAATGGGCGGCTCGTGTTGGGCGCCACGTTAAGCGGCGACGGTCGAGCCTTGATTTCAGGAGAGCGCCGTACATCACGCGGCGTAGCCCCACTCGTCGAAATATTGGCGCCACTCGCGACGCAGGTGTTGCCTCACTGCCTCGGACAGATCGGGCAGGACGTTCTTTTTGTAGCCGGCCAATGACTTCACGTATGCCTGCAACGGCTGCGCGGCCAATTCGAAACGGGGTAAGTCGAGTACGTCGTAAATGCGTCGGATTTGGCCGATTGGATCGCGCTCTAGATCGGCGAAGGCGATGTCGCAGAACCGCCCGGCGGGGATCAGCGGGCGGTGAGCGAAATAGCAATCGTAAAGCGCTCTGATTTGTTGGACGAACTGCTCGTTGACTTCCGCATTGTCTTGATAGTTCCTCCGTTGCAGTTGCCACCAGGGACCGGCGGCTGCGATCGTATGTTTGAGCGAGCGAAGGATTTCAAACGGGTGGCGGTGAATGTGCACGAACCGTGCGTCAGGAAATAGTTCGAGCAGTGTTTTGATTCGGCCCGTGTTGGAAGGCGATTTGAGCACTAGCGGTCGAGCGTATTTCAGCGCCAGTTTTTGTAGAAAGTGTTGGTAAGACAATTTCCACTGCGCCAGCTCGGCCGGCGACAGCTCGTTCAAGGTCATGTAGCGCTGGTAAAAACCGGCGCTGCGAGGAAAGGCCCAAGCCATGAGATTGGCTTGACCGGCCATGGAGCACATCGCAAAGTCTTCTTCTTGTGGCTCATCGACACTGATTTTGACGGCGTCCTGCGGTCGGCGACGGGGCACGCAGCGGTCGATGAACGGGGCCGAGCGACGCTCGGTCAGCAGGAACGTGAGGGGACAGGTCACTTGGTAAAGATTTGGGAAGGCGAAGCGACGATCTCGCGCGAGGAGGTTATGTAAATGCGTTGTTCCGCTGCGCCAACTGCCCAGGACGAAAAGGGGCGATTCGATTTTGGTTTTCTGAATTGCCGGCCCGTAGCGAAGCCGTTCAACGGCAGCGATAAGCGAATTTGAAACCGACGAGAGAGAGATCAGCGCGGCACGAGGCAAATACGGCGGGTCAATTGCGAAGTGGTTGTCTCGGAGTATTCGCAGCCAATCGGCCAGCGTAACGCCGCTCATCATATTCGTGCCGGCGTTTCGAAGAAATGTGTCGCGCAAGTGCGTTAGCATGTTAGACACATTTCATATGGCAAGTGGCCGCGCTTAAACTGCGGCCGCTTCAACCAACTCTGCGGCGAGCTTTTTGCGCTCCGGGCAGCCGTTGCAGCTCCACCATTTGGCGGCGCGTTCGCTTGACCAAGGGTCGTCGAGCACCACGTCGCGCAGGGCCGCACGCAGCGAGGTTACGTCTTGAAACCGGTGCTCGGGGTCTTTTTCCAGGCAACGCAGGACGATTTCCTCCAGGTCGCGCGGAATATCGGG
>DASZZA010000737.1:0-3702 GCA_035545135.1 Lacipirellulaceae bacterium
CGGTGCGCCTGCGAATACGCCATTGGAAATCATCGCCCGCGTCAATACGCAGGTAAATGCCGCTCTAACCGATCCTAAATTCGAAGCACGTCTGGCCGATCTCGGAGGTGAACCCTTCGCTGGTTCGCCGGGCGCGTTCGGGACATTTCTCACCGACTATGCAGATAAATGGCGCCCTGTAATCCGCGCGGCCAACATCAAGCCTGAATGATCGAGTGAAGGCAGACATTCCCACAACGTCTCGTTAAGCCGATCCGGCACCATCTGGCAGTTCTCGAGACGTCTTGCTTTGACTGCGTTCGCGCTTGCACACGGGACACGTGACAATGTTCATCGGAAGGCCATGGGAGAATCCACAATGCGCATGAGAACGGTAGGCTGGCGGCAAACGCCCCGGTGCAGAAAATGACTGAGCGACGATCTTCAGCGGTAGGAAGCAGTCCGGTTTCCATGGCCGCCTCGCTGGCAAGGTATGCAACCGAGTTGAAGCATGAGGACTTGCCGGAAGACATCGTTCGCATTGCCAAACGCACGATCCTCGACACGTTCGGCTGCGCGTTCGGAGGCTACACTGCAGGGCCTAGTCAAATTGCAATCGAACTCGCGAGTAATGTCGATGCTAAACGGGGAGCAACGGTTTTATGCAGCTGCATCAATACGAGTCCCGATTTGGCCGCTTTTGCCAACGGTGTGATGATCCGCTACCTGGATTTCAATGACGGCTTCGTGAGCCTTACCCACGGCGCTGGGCATCCGAGTGATACAATCGCCGCCTTGCTTGCCGCTGCCGAACTGTCCGAGCGCGGTGGCCGCGATCTGATTACCGCAACAGTTCTCTCATACGAAGTCTTCTGCAAAATTGCTGATACATTCGACTACTTAGGTAGCGGCGTCGATCATTCGACGATGACCGGGTTTGCGACTGTGGTCGGCACCTGTCGCCTAATGGGTTTATCACCAGAGCAGACGATTCATGCGATCGGGATCACCGTCGGTGGCAACACTGCGATCCGGCAAGGACGAACCGACACGTTGTCGAATTGGAAAGCCTTTGCAGCCGCAGATGCTTCACGTAAGGCGATATTTTCGGCGCAGCTCGCGCAAAGCGGGATGACAGGGCCCAGCAACATATTTGAGGGACGACTCGGTTTCTTCAATTTGATAAGTCACAGGCCGACTGCACCGCCGCAACTCGGCGAGCCCTATGGCATCAGGCGCGCCTTCACCAAACGTTTTCCGCTCGGTCAGTTTTCTCAAACCGTGGCCCAAGCTGCTGTTGAAGCGAGACATTTCGTCAAAAACCCGGACGAAATTCGGGAAATCACCATTCGGGTTTCCCGCTCCGCGATCAAGATCATGGCCGACAGCCCGGATAAGTGGCGGCCACAAACCCATGAAACTGCCGACCACAGCATCCCGTATGCCGCTGGCTTGGCGCTGACGTATGGCAGGATCGAGCCCTCGCATTACGAGGCTCCGTATCTGCATGACCCGCGTCTGCTCGATTTGGTAAGCCGGGTAAAATGCGTACCGTCGGACGAAGCCGATAGACGCGAAGACGAGCTCAATTTGTGTGAACTCGAAGTCACGCTGAAGTCAGGTGACCGTAAGACCGTTCGCGTTGAGTACCACCGGGGGCACTTCAAGAATCCGATGACCGACGATGAGATGGAAGAAAAATTTCGTCCAATGGCGCAGCAGCATCTGTCCGCGGATCGGATCGATACCCTCTTGCGCCAGCTGTGGGCACTCGAAAGTATACCGAAAATTGGAGAACTCATCGCTGCGACGCGCGTTTAATTGCGAGCGATTTGAGTGTCAACCCGAATATTTTACATCTGCGCGTCGAGACCGGCGCGAAGCCGTCACCAAGACAGACCGCAGAGATCGAGCACGCCAGCACGCGGTGCGACCCTGAGATCAAACACGTAGGGGGCAGTGGCACCAAAGCGCACGCGCCCCTGTGACTGGGTCACGAAGACATCACCTTTAAATGGGTGCCAACCAAGGGTTACATAAAGGGATGCGTGGCGCGGTTCACAAAATAGCAGACCGAAGTTTGCTTTGTGGGTTCTTGTAACTCGTGTATTGCCCTTCGCATCGTCGTACTGGCGACGCCTTGCCTTCGGCTGTCTTCTCTCGTGGCCACGCCTCCTATGCCACCGATTTTGACCGCGCGACCATCCCAAGTCGCATCTCGAAATATTACCGCCAAGTGGCAGATAATTTCATTTCCGCGATTGAAGGCGAGTAGGCGTTGGTCAGGATTCGCCCAAACGACATCCCTGCACGGCAGTTTGGCGACGACCTCAGAGGGCCAAACGGCTTTGAACAATGGCGCGGTTTGCGGCCGCCCAACATTGCTCGCCTTGATCTCGATGTGATCAACAGTCATTGGTGAGGCACCAACAGGTCATCGAACATGTTTCGGAGCACTATGCAGTCGCGACACCGATCCGCCGCTTGCGGATCATAACTTTCGAGTTCGCCGTGGAATGTCTATCGATTTTGCCATGTCTCGTGCGCATTCGATAAAGCGTTCGACCGCCGGGCTCAAGGTGCGGTTCTTTAGCGCGAAGATAACGAGAGGGTGCTGCCGCAGCGGCAAATCTACCGGCAAAACCTTCAACGACATTCGGTCGGGACTGAGCCACAGCAGTGAATTTAGTGTAGATGTGATATAAGGCTCATGGGCTATCAAATAATTTCGCAGCGTAGAAGCACTGGTCACCACACTCGCTTTTGGAAGATCGATTCCTCGAGCCCCTTGAAGACCTCGATTAATGTTGAATGGTTCCAGGAATTTGGCGCCGGTAAAATCCAAGGATCGTTGGCTAACTCAGCGAGATCGATCTTTCGACGGCGTGTCCATCGATTGTGGCTGCCTGCGGCAATGACCCATTGATCACGAAGAAAAAGAGGCTCGACTCTCAAGTCGCCCGTGAGAGGATCGTCCGCCACGAGCGTCCCCGACCATGCCACGATAAGATCGTATTTCCGATCCCGTAAGCCTGACGTATACGCTCCGTCGCGGGGCACATTGTCTATGTGCAGAACCACGCGCGGATATTGCTGACTGAAGTGATGGATGAACATTGGAAGCACAGTTTCGAGCGTGACAGCCGTGGCCCCGATTCGGATTTCACCACTCCCGGGGTCGTTTAGGGATTTTATATCGTTCACGCCCTGCCGCAGTTCGTCGAAGATCGCAATTCCACGCCTCAGGAGCGCGCGCCCGTAGAGCGTTGTCTCCACGCCCCGCGAATTCCGATCGAGCAAACGAACACCAAGCGTCTGCTCCAATGCCGCTATCGCCTTCGATACGGCAGGTTGCGAAATGTTGAGTTGCGCCGCCGCTTTTGCCATCCCGCCAGATTGCACTACGGCATGGAGCAGACGGAGATCGCTGATTTTCAGTCGGCCGCTGACGCGATCGTCCGGGTTCATCTTTCCAAGTCCCCCATGAACTTTCGTGATACATCTATCACTAAAGAGAACTGGTGTTTATAGCCCTACTGATGCATAGCCCTGCTGTGCTCTGGGCCGAATGTCATGATCCTGAACACAGGCGGCTGGCGCTGGTAATCTCTGCGCCAGTCGAGGGAATGCATCATGAAACTTCCCCGTCGCAAATTTCTGCATCTGGTAGCGAGTGCCGCCGCGTTCCAGGCCGGACCGCGCTTCGCATGTGCGCAAACCTAT
>DASZZA010000738.1:0-3403 GCA_035545135.1 Lacipirellulaceae bacterium
AAAATGCCGGGCGCCACCTCCGGATGCCCGACTGCGCCGAGCAGCACGGCGTCGAACCGGCGAAGTTGATTGAGGCCGTCTTCCGGCAGGGCTTCGCCCGTTTTGAGATAGCGGTCGCCGCCCCAATCGAGCGCCGTCAGCTCGAACTGCAGGTTCTCGAGTTTGGCGACGGCTTGGAGTACTTTGACCCCTTCGGCCGCCACTTCCGGCCCGGTGCCGTCACCGCCAATGACGGCAATCTTTCGTGCGCGAGACATGATCGTGCTATGCCTTTAGTCTGAGTGTGAGAATGAATCCACGATTTTACCAGACGCACGTACTGTGAGTCGAGCCTGCGAGGCCCAGCGAGAACTGATTCGCCAATCGCTCTAGCGCGACTGGCATGACCGACGTTGTTATTTCGCAATTCGATGCGCAAGAATTGCCCTTGCCCGTCCGGCAACTTGCGTCACCAGCAGCGTGGCTCCGTTGTCGCCGCGCAGCTTGAGCTGGCGCCGAAGTTCTTCGGGATCGATATCGATACCGCGCTTCTTGATTTCCAGTCGGCCGATCCCGCGAGCGCTTAAGTACTTTGCTAACATCGTCGGGTGGAGCGGCGCGACGTCGTCGACTTCGAAACACGCCAGCGCCGCGTCATCGAGTGCGTGTGGGCCCGTGAGATACGTTGGGCCATCGCCCAGCGCGCTAAGCTGGTGCTCGGCCGCAAGCGAGCCCTTCAACTTCGCGGCCAGCACGGCGGGATCCACGTCGAAAACGTAGCGGTTCGGCTTCTCGGCGATAGGCAATACCTGTCTCGGTATGCCGACGACAGTGCGCGGAGCATAGCCGCGAGTGGCCGACAGAATCGTCGCACAGCGCCGTCCCGGCCTTTGCGCCAGGCTGCCGTGCCACGCAACGAGTTGCCGGCACTCGCCGTCGCGGCTGATCCACTCCAGCTCGCAGCGCTCGGCCCACTCGCGCGGAACGACGGTTGCAGGAGCGAGTTTCACGGCCGCGTCGGGCAAGTGACGCAACAACTGCTCGATCGCTTCGCGATTCGGTTGGCAGTATTCGAGCGATGTTGTGCGACGGTCTGTTGGTCGGCGGTCGGGGTCAATGTGAAATGCAGCGAAGCCGTCGAGATTGAAATCGGTCGCGTCCACCGCGCGAACTTCGGCGCCCACGTTGACAGCGGCGAAGTGGGCAGCAATGGGGTCGCGCTCGACGCCGACCGCGCGGAACGTTTTGGCGAATGCCACCAAATCGCCGCCGATGCCGCAGCAGAGATCGGCAATATCCCCTGCTCTACCCCCGACGCGTTGCGCAGCGAACCGCGACGCTTTGTACCGTGCCACCCACTCATCGGTCGCTTGCTCCAAGCCGGTCGCGGTAAAAAACATCTGGTCCGCTCGGGTGAATTTCGCGGCAGCACGGCGCCGCAATTCGGTTTGTTCGATCAGCAGGTGCGTTTGATTTTGCGTAACGCGACGCCGCAGCCGCGAAACCACCAAATGCAGCGGCGATTTCTCAGCCGCAAGCTCTTCGAGGAGCGCACGAGCATCGCTACCGGTCAACCATTCGTAGTCGGCAAGGTCGCTACAGACGGTCATTTGTGCGGCGATGCGAAGCGATCGCGTTCTAGCGTCGAATTTGTGAATAGGTAAGTTAGTGAGTAGGTAGGGTGCGGGAGGTTTCGAACCTACTCATTTACTGAACGGCTCACCATCATGTCCTCTCGACCACTTATCATAGCGACCTTGGTTGGTGCGTCGGTAGGCGTGCCCTACCTCGCGTCGCAATCTTCGCTCGGCCAGAAGAATTCGACAGGCGCGAAACAGGCGCAGCCTGCTGCGCTCCCTTCAACAACAGCGACACCAAGTCGAACACCGATCATCTCCCAGCCGCAACTCGCAGCGGTCCAGGCGCCCGTTGCTCTTACTCACGGAAATCTTCCGCCGATTACGGGTCCGCAGTTCGCGTCGGTCGGACAGGTGTTGCGATTCGATATCACGAAGGAATGGATATACCAAAATTGGGACCGCAAACTGACGGGCCCAACAGACGTCGGATTGTTCAGCGTCCGCGTACCGCTCGTGATGGGGCCACAACTCACCGCACTGGCTGGTTCGCTAACCTACTATTTCAACCCACAAGGCCAGGTTGAGTATATTTCGTTTCTAGGCCACACGGGCGATACGACGCCGCTGGTGCAATTGGTGACGGGAACGTACCATCTTCAGTATGTTTCGTCGCCAACAGGAGAGCAGGTCTACCAGCTTCTGTATGAGGGACAGGTACAGAGCGAGCTGCGGACACACCCAGAGCCGATCCTGCAAGCGGGCTCACCGAACCAAAGCATTGCTGTCGAACTCGAGTTGGCTCGGCCAGGTTCGGTGCGAGTATTGCCGCCGCGCCCGACTGGTTTCGAAGCTCCGCAAATGGCTGGAACTAATACAACATCTGCTCCAGCTACGACTGCGACGAATTCAACGGCCGCCGGATCGAATAGCACGCCACCCGCCACGACGAGCGGCTCGTATTTCAATAAGGTTCGCCACGCCACACCACAGGAAGAATCGCAAGTCCTTTGGAAGCGCTGGCCAAATTAGCGCGGAGCAAGGACCGCGGAGCAAGGGCTCGGAAGTCCGAATCACGGACGAACTCTCCTTCGCGCTGCTGACGCAATCTGCATCGATCGGCTATTCTGGATCGCATGCCGACGGAAACGGTGGAAATCACTCGCTGCCCGGCCGAGCTTCGAGCGGAGGCACTGGCTCTTGTATTGTGCGACCTGGCGCCAAGCCTTCGCCGCGAAGTGGCCGGAGGCCTGCTGAATGACGACGACACATCGGAGGTTGCTGGCGAACCGCTTTTTATCGCCAGGCGCGGCAAACGATTATGCGGCGCCGCCTGGGGCCAGCGCCAGTCCGGCAATATCGCCGTATTTTGGCCGCCGCAGCTTGCTCCGGGCGAGGAAGAACTTACTGCGTACCAGCTCGCTGAAGCTGCAATAAATGCGCTCGACGAGACGTCGATCGAAATGACGCAGGTATTTCTCTCTGCGCCCAACCGGGAAACGGTAACGGTTTTGAAACATGTTGGTTTTCGTCACCTGGCCGACCTCCTTTACATGTCATGTGAGTCTCCCAAGTTTCCGCTGACCGCACCCGAACGGGGTGAATTGCGTTATGAGACATACGTTCCTTCGCAACGAGGCCGGTTAATGAACGTCATCGCCCGCACGTACGAAGATACGCTCGATTGTACGGCACTGAACGGTGTGCGCGATATTGACCATGTCATTAACGGCTATCAGGCCACCGGTACATTCCGGCCGGAGAACTGGCTCTTTGTACGCAGCGGCAGTCAAGACATCGGCGTGTTGCTCCTGGCAGACCACCCAAAGGGGCGGCATTGGGAGCTT
>DASZZA010000739.1:0-3984 GCA_035545135.1 Lacipirellulaceae bacterium
GAAGCCGTAGGAATACTGCTCCTTTTCGAGGATCTTGCCGACGATGACGCTGCCGTCCTCGCCCGCGTTGATCGCGATCTGGCGGGCCGGCGCGGACAGCGCCTTGCGCACGATTGGAGTGACCAATGGTGGTGAACTCCGCCGCCATCAGTCAATTTTCGTTAGCAAGTCTTCTGTGTGGGCTGCCATGCGATCCGTCTTGTCGCTTCATACTGCGGATCGTCCTTCGAGGCCCGATGACGATGGCTCTTATAATCAAAATCCGCAGTGGATCTTGATGATCTTGCCGCTTACCTGTTCGGCTTCAGAATTCCAGCTGACATGATCGCCCTTACGGCATTTTATCATGACGATAACTTTTTCTTTCGGAGAATGCGGCGCCTGCGGGTTCGTTCCCATACAGTAATGCGGATTGACTCCGTTTCGATCATAACTCGGACCAGATGAAACAGCAGCGACGCAATCTTTTTAAAGCGCTCGAAGCGTGCAGCCAACCGATCGCGATCGGGCCGGTCCTTGACCTGGCCGGATGCGATCCACAGCACGAGTAAGATCATGTGCCTGATCAGCTGGCAGGATGTCCGCGGATGTCAGCGCGCGCCATCGGCTGCGCCGATCCGCTTGGGGCCAATTGCGTCGAACGCAGCCTTTTGCTCATCGGTGAGCGATCCATAGAAGTCATTCATCGCGGCTTGCACCACCTTCAGCGCTTTCAACATGGTATCCAGCCGTTTTCCGACCGCTGCGAGCCTCGCTGGTGGCGTCAACCCATCCTCTGCTGACGTTGGCACGAAGCCCTAAGGATGTTCGCCGCCTCGGCAGCGGCGTTCTGAAGTCCACCAAGATACAGGCGCTGCCGGTCGGTCGGCTTGACCGACTGCTCGATCATGGCGGCTGGCCAATCCAGCCCCGACTGCGCAATGTCGCAACTCTGCCGGGCCGAGCCTGCGGTCTCGTTGGGCCGGGCCGCACCTCCCGTGGAGGCGAGCCCGTTGATCTGGGCCTTCTGTTCATCACTCAGGAGACCGTAGAATTTCTCCAGCGGCGCTTGCACCATTTGCACCGCCGAAATCATCGCTTCAATGCGCTGCTGCATTACCTCAAGGCGGCGCGGCGCCGTCAGCGCGACGTCGGTCGGGCAAGAGGCCTTGAGGTTCGCAGCCGCCTTTTCCGAGGCGCTGGCAAGTTCGTCGAGGGCGGCGCGCTGCGACTCGTTCGGCTGGATCACACTTTCGATCCGATCGATCGGCAGCCCGGCGATCGTGCGGCTGTCCTCGCCGCACATTTGCATCAGCTTCGCCTGGCCGCGCGGCGGTGCATAGGCATAAGCGTCAGTGTTGGTTCTGCCCTTGCTGGCATAGCGTGGCAGGTAGCCTGCATAGCCCATCAGATCGTCGTAGCCGTAAGGCCCGAAGATGCCGGCATAGAGGTCTGGATAGCCATAGTCCCAGAACGTATCGTAGTAGGGGGAGCCCCAAAACGCGTAGTCATAGATGTCATAAAAGGCGAATGGCCAGAACACCGGACCAACCCAGCCGAAGCCGCCGTCCTGGTGACGCCACCACCTATTTCCGCCGTGCCAGGCCGCAGCCGCAACACTGGCGGTGACCAGCGCGCGGGTTCTCGGATCGCGCAATGCGGCGGTGTTGGTCAAGGCCCGATGGACCGGACGCGAGTTCAGCGCGTGCTGCACGGCACGGGCGTTGCGCGTGACGTTGACCTGCCTTCCAGCCGAAGCGCCGAACGCTGCCTTTGTTCCCATTGCAGCCTTCGCGCCACGAATTGCATGGGTGCGCGGAGTGTTATGGGCTGCGACTGATCGATGGACGAATGATCGCCCGCGAACTGACCGCGTAAACGAATGAGCCATATGCGGACGAGCTGTATGCGGAGCGAAATGCGGTCTGGCAAATGCGCGCGCGCCGGCGAAATGACCGCCACCGCCATGAAAACCGCCAATGTGAATGCCACCGCCACCACCATGGAAGTGACCGCCGCCCGCACCGTGAAAACCACCACCATGAAAGCCACCACCGCCTCGACCGTGAAAGCCGCCACCGCCGTGAAAGCCGCCGCCACCGCCGCCGTGACCGCCGCCCTTCGGGCCGGCATAAGCCGCAGCCGACAACAATATTGCGCAAGCCAGCGCGACCACGCCTGATCCGAGAGAACTAAATTTCCGGATGGATGTCATCACGGCACCCTCGACTGCAGCTCACGGAGCCATCAAGGGCTCCGGAGGGGAGGCCATGATTCAACCCATTATGTGGAAAATCGTTCCGATTATTCGGTTCATTTCAGATGGTTGCGGGGGAGAGTTTCCCGGTCCGTCTGTGCGGCTCTTCCGACCCTGACGCTTCACACAAAGCGCAAAAGCTTCAGGACACTAAGGTACCGCGCTCGCATTAGATGGTCTCGATTTTCGCAAATCGCCTGGTCACCCGCTCATCTCCGAATAGATCGCCAGGCCCGGTTGCCGCGATGTCGGTGAACGGCGGGTCGTAGAGCAGCGCGGGGTCCATGATGCCTTGATCGGGAGCGAAAAGGCGCTCTGATAGAGATTTCACGGCGCTCGCCTCTTTACCCTCCGGATTGGAACCAAAGAATTCAAGATTCTGGCAGTTAGTCGAAGACGCGGAAGAACTCGTTGTCCTGACCGAACAGGTCGGGGCAGAGGCGGGTGCTGCGCCCTCATCATCTGCAAGAACTTGGTCTTGGAGCGGACCTGTTTGAGATCACGAGGTTGACCATCTTCGGCACGTCAATGGATCGTAATTGGTAAAATCTGACTCAAGTAAGCCGGCGGTTTGAGGCGCCTTCTAGCTGCCTCACCCGCGGTTGATTAAGCAAGTCAGCGCCATGATTCATCCCGCACTTGATTGAGAAATTTAGGGAGGTCGCGATGGTCGCTAAAATAACGATGTTGGCTGCCTGGATGGTCGTCAACAATCCAAATCGACAAAAGAACGACGATCTCAATTTAACTGTTGGAGGAACAATTCAATTGAATGCTGAAGCGCTTAGACTGCTAGGTGAACAACTACTTACAATCAAGATCGACGTACTTGATGCAGATTGGTTCTCCGACGATAGGCTGAAGACAGATCAAAGCTTCCAGCTTGCAATTCACGATACCAATCCACACTGCTTCAACACGGGGGTACTCGTGAATGCGAAAACTTTGAATGACAGCGAGTGGTGGGGAGACAGCACCGCCGAGGTATATTGCGTTGTCTCGGCGTTTCGCGGCACTCTGAGGTCAAACGGCGTAAGGACGGCGGAGCAAGACGTACCGATTTACTGAGTGGCTGTTATTCGCCTATAAAGGCGAAGGATAGGTCGTGACGGCTGCGAAGGGAATTTTCCATTCCCCGCCCCGAGGCCACTTGCGAAGGTTGAAGCTTGATGGCTGTGGCCGCACAGAGCTTTCGGGCTTTAGCGGTCGAATCATTAATGCGCCGGTCGGGTCGTCGCGTATGACGTGGTCCATCGCGCAGAAGAATGAGCGTGCCCAGTATTTCACGTCGGCCAAATCATACAGAGGCGCTCAGAGAGGTCGCTGCCGTCAGGCGTATTTACAACCGTTGACAAGATCGACGGATATGACCGGATTTCGCTAAACAGTTTGCCCGACAGAGTGATCTCGATGTCCACGCCGTCTTCTGTCCAGGTGCGGGCGTAGTTTCGTTGCAGTTGTTCGTTGATTGTAAGATCCAGAAACTTCGAACCAAAACCACTGTCCACAGCATCCGAATATCCGGCCGCTCCCGCAGCCCTCTCGGTCCACTTGATGCGCAGCTCCTCGCTACCGCGGCTGATATGGACTTCCAACACGCCCTCGGGATCACCATACTTGGTCGAATTGCGGAGTAACCATTCCACCATCGACAAACACTTCATCACCATCGATGATGAAGCGTTTATCGCCAGCACCCTCATAAGGCCGAAGCAGGGCAGCGACGAGCTCCTTTAGTGAAGCGAATC
>DASZZA010000740.1:0-14236 GCA_035545135.1 Lacipirellulaceae bacterium
GTCCAATTGGCCAGCGGGCTGACTTTCACCAGGCCAAATTTCTTATCCCAACCGACGACCGCCGCCTGCGCCCGATCGGCGCTCTGGTCGCGTCGAATGCCGCTCATCCATGCGTGCATCACCTCCGACGCCCGTTTCAGCGTGCGAATCTTGCGGTCGAAACAGCACTGATTCGGATTCGTACGATACAGCGGACCGCCGTGCAATGCTTCGTACTCAGGCACGGAAAGCTCCGGCTGCAGCAGATCGACCTCGATGCCGTACCTTTCTGCAATGCGATCGCGCAGATCCAGCGTTTCCTGAAACTGGTACCCGGTTTCCAAATTGAAGACGTAGGTCTCGGGCGCGATTTTAGCGAGCATCGACAAGATCACGCAGCCTTCGGGGCCGAAGGCAGTCGCCATCGTCAAATACGGTGCGTACGCTTCGACGGCCCAAGCGATAATTTCCTCGGGAGTTGCGGATTCCAGACGGTTGCTAGCGGCCGACAGTTCCGCCAGCAGGTCTGCCGTCGGTTCAAGCCGACGAAAGCCGACGGCCGGCTGCGGAAGCCCGCAGGAGCCGCTCCCAGGCGTTTCTACGATGGCGCTGTCGGGCATGGTGACCAATTTCAAGTGAGTGGCGGCCGTATGTGCCTTCAGTGGTTGCGTACTTAAAGCGTAGCTAAACGGCTTGGGAACGGCGGACATACGATTCAATCCTATGTAACTTAGTAAACAAAGTCAACTATCGGCCGGGAATCAATATCGGCATGTCGCTGAACCATGTTGCACTAGCTGTAGCGATTTTGATGGATTGGCCGTACACCAGTGCTACCACGAGGACCGCCGCCTTCTCACAGGAAATAAAAGGCTGTATCCAAACCGGGGGGACAGCGCCCGGCGGCTGATCAAATCAGCCGGCGGGTCTTCTTTCGGCCAACGACGGTGCTCGGCAGGCGGTTATACACGCCATGAGCTATCGCGCGCGTCTCAGCAAATGCCACCCGCACTATGTCGCGAATGGCGTGCGTTTGGTACGGATCAGGCCCCACCGTTTATCCTATTGGCGGGAGCTAGGGGACGTCCGCTAATAGTAGCGCGATTCGATCAGCTTTCGTTGCAGTCGATTTGACGTTGCCACTCCTCCCATGTGAGGCGGACTTGATCGATGCGGCGCGGTGCGTCGTCGCCTGTGTGGTGGCGTCGACGGCAGCGAACTATCGATACTTCTTCTTCGAGGGCGGCCAGCCAATCGGGCAGGTCGAGGCCGGCGCCGGCCGGCTCTTGGGCCAGACTGGCAATTTCCTGTTGCAATGCGAGGAAATCAACCCCTCCTCCGGTCCCTCCCCGAGAGGGGGCGGGGTGTACAGAAGGTGCCGCCGCGATGGCGGGGCCGACCAAGGCGCGCACGCGATCGATCGCCAGCGGGCGCGTGAAACGTTCGCCCAACCGCTCGGCAATACTCGGCAGTCGGACGCCGTATTGAGTGCAGAGTTCTTCGAAGCGGGCGAGCTTGGCATCGGCCGTTTCGGCGGTCCGAGCTGAGAGCGCTTGCTGCCACAGTTCGGCGGCCGCCGGGCGATTGTGCCGCACGAGAATCTCGTGCGCCATCACGACGGGCCGCAGATTCCATGCAACACGATCATAATCGGCACGCAGGCGTAAGAAGTCGACGAGCGTATAAAGTAATTCGCCGTGGTCCGAGTGCGTGGTCGTGGTATTGTAGTCGCGGTATTCGCGATAGTTCTCAACGACGGCTTCCAGTGCGATCGTGAGCCACTTGGCGGCCTCATCACGCGTGATGCCATTTCCTAGTTCAGCGATCAGGCGGATTTCTTGCGAGTCAGGCTCCTGCTCCATGTTCGACAGCCATACGGCTACTCGCTGGTGCAGGATGGCACGCAAATTGCCAAGATTGAGAAACTTCTGCGTGAACAGGTCCGCCCCGTAGCGCTCCACGAATGCAACGAAGGCGTTCCACTCGTCATCATTAGAAAGTCGCTCGACGACGCTCAACCGCAATGTTTTGCTATGAGCGAGCCAACGATTTAGCTGGCCCTCGGTCAGGTCCTGCAGCGCTTCGATGAGCATTGCGTCCGAGGGCCGCGTGGTGTTGCTGCCCCCCTCGTCTAGGCTGCGAGCCTCATCCCAATCTTCCGCCGAGGCGATGAGTGCGCGCACGATCGCCTGGTAACCGTTGGAAAAAAGCCGGTCGTACTCGGTGACGGCGCCGGGGCCAACC
The DNA here is from genome assembly GCA_035545135.1 of Lacipirellulaceae bacterium. GTDB lineage: Bacteria > Planctomycetota > Planctomycetia > Pirellulales > Lacipirellulaceae > JABDGM01. Next base: position 2,224 of record DASZZA010000740.1, read on the forward strand.
GGATGGTTGGTTTCCATTCCCTGTGCGATATCGAGCAGTTGGCACGCTTCGCGAATGAGGCCCAAACGGGGCAGCCAGCACAAGAGGTCTTCGAGCAACTGGCCAAGTGCGCGAGCCCGTACGATGCGCCGCGGCCGGCCGCCTTTCGAAATTGGCACGTAAAGTAGCTCTTGCGCGGCAATCCACTTCGTGAAAGCAGGCCAGTCGCGCTTAATGGCGTCCGTGTCACCAGCCAGCACGCCACGCAGCACATCGACCGACGCGCCCTCGTCGATTTCAAATTCCTCTTCAACCTCGGCGGACACTTCATGGAATCGATTCGAGGCCGCGAGGATAAGACGGCCGGCGCTAGCGGTTTCGACACACGTGACCACGATGTGTTCCAGCAGCGAATCCTTGATCATTCGCTGCCGGTCGGCCTCGACCATCGACTCGTGGGAGGCCGTCGGCTGAGCAATCGGAAAACGGTGGACTGCGTCGGCCAACTCCAGCAAGCGATCGTACCGCGACATCGCTTCACGGCACCAGCTTTCATGCAGTTGGCCTCGATCCGGTTGCGTTTCCGCGTCGATTTTCCAGGCGATGGCGATGTGTCGCCAAAGGCGCGCGACAGTCGACAAGAATTCCAACCGCTGACCAAGCCGCTGAGCCTCCTCTTCCAGCTCGAATTCGGTGCTGGGGCTGAAGTTATCGATCAGGTCGGCGTCGTAGCCGTCGTCCGTGCTGTCACGATAGACCATGTCTTCATACGCGGCGCCGAAGAGCTCTTCGACTTCGTCATCGTCATCGTCGGCCCACGCATTGTCATCGTCGTCGTCGTCGAGCGCAAGATTCTCGGCGTCGCTCTCTAATTCGTCGTCGTCGTGAATTACGTCGGCAGGTGCGGGAAGATTCTCGCGCGCTTCACCAGAAAGCTCGAACCCTGGAACGTGCCAGTAAACCTCGGCGCTTGCTTCCAGATGCTGTAGGAACTTAGCCACGAGTGGCCACTGGTCGGTCCCGCTTGTATGTTCATATTCCTCGACCGAGCGCAACCACCGCAACGCGAGCGGATGGAACGAAGCATCGCCATCCTCAAGTGGCGTGTATTCAACCTGGCTGACCCATTGCAGCATCAGCGCCATGGCGGCTACGCGGTCGCCGCGTTCGAGAAGAGCTTCTACAACGAGCTGAAATGCTTTCGGCGAATCGAACTGGTCGACGAACATTCGCCAAAACTTCACGTCGCCAGCCGCGGCACCGGCTTTGTGCCACGCCGCAAGGGCACCTGCCACCAGGTTCGCGGAGATTTCAATTTCCTTGCCGACCAATCGTTTGACGGCGCTAACGCTCGCCGTGGCGTATTTATCCCACCAGGCGGCCATGCGATCGAGCGCCGCGGAAAAATCCGCTTCGCGTTTGGCGTCGTCGAGCGCCGCCGCTTCGGTCCATGCCCTAGCCGTAAGGTCGAGAATTTGTTCAACCAGTTCGATCAGGTCGTCCACGCGAAAATCGTGCACCGTGTTTTCGATTGCGGGAAACAGGCTGAAATTGCCGCCGAACCCGACGATGTTCCACGGATCGACCAGTGCACCGCACTCAATGCCTCGTCGTAGAAGATCTTCGATTTCCGGCAAATGTTTCGCAACAACGTCGAGCTGTTGGGCATCGATCGCCTGATGCCCGGCAGTGAGTAGGCAATAGAGTTGACACAACATGCGTGCCGACGCGATCCGCACGCCGTTGGCCTCAGCCAGCGCAGCATCGGGGTAGCCCATGCGAGCGTAAAGTTGCGCGAGGTGAACATGCTGCATCTGGATTGCGCGGCGTCGCGCCAACTCGTGATTCAGATGCTGCCGCGCTCCTCCGAACGGCTGTCGCGTGCGTTGGGATTCAACGCGAAGCCGTTCGCCGTGTGGACCGGCCGTATGGGCAAGCAGCTCTTCGTAAAACCGATCGCGATAAGCCGCGATGTGCGGCAGCAAATTCGAGAGCGTCACATCCGAGTTATGACATTCGGGCCCGTTGCCGGTAGTACCGGATGCCATGAGGATCGTGCCTGCTAGCACCGCGGCCGCTTCGAAGAGCAACTCATCGCGAGTCGACGCAGCGTGTTGAGCAGTTGAGCAATGAGGGGGCGAGGGTGAGAACGGCAGACAGGAAGATTCAGATGGAGATTCATGCTGGGGATTCTCCCCATCTCCCCTTTTCCCGCGCTCCCCTTCAAATTTGTTGACGCGCGACAGCATCGCGTCGAGCGTCACCTGTTGTAAGACGAACCGGCGGTAGTAGCCACGGTTATCGACGCGATGCAAGTCCCATTGGCCGAAGTGATGGTTGGGGCGCTTGCTTGCCGGATTGTCGAAGTCGTAAGCGCGCGGGTCGATGGCGAGTTCTTCGACAAGCTGGGGATCGAACCACGCCTGGTGAAGGATGTCGGGATCAGTTTCCTTAAGAATTGCTAATGCTCGTTCAACAAGCTCTTGGTAAACACCTGGGGCGACGCCCACGTCTTTCACATAAATTGGAATCGGGCAGACACGCTCGTGCGCATACGGTTCCGATCCGCCACCCGAAACGTGTCGAGCGTCCGGCGTTTGCGCATGCGATTCCAGAACTGCGATGGGACGATAGCCGAGATAGTCATTCAGTAATTCGAGCGCGCCATCGACAATTCGCTTTGTTTCGTTCCACGGACCTGATTGCGACAAAATGGCCTCAAACGCCCGACCTATAAAGAGCGGACGCCACAGGTTGCGATCGGATTGATGCCACAGCAGGTCACGGTGAAACGCGCGATAGGCTGGCAAAAAATGGTCGCGCAGCAGTCCGATGACCGCGCGCACTTGACTCACGTCGCCAAACGCCGACGAACTAGTCGAAAGTTCGTCCATTCGTCCTGCTAGCCGGTTGCACAGGATGTGGGCCGGTTGCTCGGATTTGTCGCAGTTCGGCTCGATCGCTGCGAAAAGCGTGTTGATCGCGCGGAGGAACTTCGGGTCGGTCGCACCGCTGGAAAAGTTTAGATAGCCGACGGCTTCTTCGAGCAACGCAGAAACGGCTGCCTCGGGATTGGCGATCGGCGTGATCATTGGCGGTGCTCAGAAAAGGAAGCCGAAAATTCGCCGGACACTTTATGGGGCAGGTATTTCCTGTCTGCCTGCGTGTTGATGCCGCCGAGTGGCCGGAATGAACGCCTGCCCTCGTTGTTTTGCATGAATTAGTACTGGTGTGTAATGTAAAGGATGATGCAGCGAGCGGTCTATGGGGTGAAATTAGCCGCCCGCGTGAGCGAAACTTTCACAACCCGCGCCGCATGCCAATGGATGCGGTATATATGGTCGGCGGAGCCGCGTATAGAATTTTTCATGCGGCTCTTGACATGATGCGTGTGGTCGCCATCCATGTCAACGCGGTGGCATACCGCACGACCACGAACTTCTAACGGAGCGGTTGTCGATGAGGCAAGTGATTAACACGAGCGGCTGGCGTCGAAGTTGGAGAACCATTGCCGCCGCGCTACTGATTTTGGCGACCGTTTGCGTCGCAGGCGATGCATGCGGCGCAAATCGCCTGGTCAGCCAAGATCGAGCGCATCGTCTGGGCTTGACGCGCGCGTGGTTCACGCAAGTGCAGCTCGATCCGGCGCGCGACCAATTGGTGCGAGCCGTGTTGCACGGCGATCGGCTAACAGTGCTTACCAGCGCCGGTGTCGTTCAGGAGATTGATGCTCTTACTGGCCGGACGTACTGGATCGCTCCGATTGGCAATGAAAACTATCCAAGCCTGGGTCCGGCCGGCAACGACAAATACGTGGCCATCCTGAATGGCTCGACCTTGTATGTTCTCGATCGAAACGACGGCCGACCGGTAATTATTCGAACCGTTGGTGGAGCGCCGGGAGCGGCGCCAGCGCTAGCGGACGACTACGTGTTCGTCCCGCTGCTCAGTGGTCGGATCGAGGCGTATACACTCGGTAAACAAAAGCTCACACCTTGGTATTACCAGTCGTTTGGCAAAGCAATGGTTACGCCGCTCGTGACGCCCGAAAGCATCGTTTGGACCACCGATGCCGGTTACTTATACGTCGGCAACAGCAACAACCCGGCGATGCGCTATCGATTGGAGACGGGAAGCGAGATCGTCGCCCCGCCGTCATACCGAAAGCCATTCGTGTATGTCGCAGCGCTTTCCGGCGACTTGTTTGCGATGCACGAGGTGAATGGTTCCCAGCATTGGAAATATACGACCGGATTCCCCGTTACGCGCGCCGCCGCCGCCGTAGGGGACCGAGTGTTTGTCACATCCGAAGAACCGGCCCTCCATTGTATCAATGCCACCACCGGCGACGGGCTGTGGGAGACGCCGCACATCACGCAGTTCGCAGCTGCAAGCAAGGATCGCGTGTACTGCGTCGACGACCTCGGGGCGTTCGTCGTGTTGAATGCAGCGACAGGGGAAACGCTGGCAAGAGCCGCAACTGATCATCCCATCGATGCACTCGTGAACGATCAGACCGATCGCGTTTACCTGGCCGAGAAAAACGGCACCATCCAATGCTTTCACGAAATTGGAGCCACGGTGCCCTTGTATCATAATCCGAAGCCGGTGGAAGCGAAGACGAAGGCCGCGCCGGTCGAAAAGCCCTACTTACCGCCGGCGACCAAGCCTGTAGCCAAGCCGAAAGCGACTACGCCGCCGGAGCAGCCAAAGAGCGAGGAGGAGAAGAAGCCGGCCGAGAAGGGTAACTTCGGCGTGGAGGAGAATCCGTTCGGTTAAGAACCCTGCTTTGTTGCCGCACCAGCAAGACGGAACGAAATTGTCGGTGCCCACATGTCGGACGTGTATACGATTGCGAAGCAGTTTCGGATTTCGTTGCGCGGTCTGCTTCTATTAGTTGGACTGCTGGCGATTGTAATCCCGTCGCTTAAATATGCTTCCGACGGTTGGTTGGTGTGGGTCGCTTCATTCGCGATAGTGGCGTTTCTCGTTGCGCTGATCGTGGCCCTGGTTGATCGCGGTCCGCGGCAAGCATTCGCAATTGGCTTTGCGACTACCATGCTTGCTTTTGCGGTGGCGCCTTCAAGCCCATGGAGAGACGGTCTGCCGACGACACGATTACTGCGTTACATCTATCCGGTAGTTCAGCGCGGTGAGTGGATCGCCGCGTTTCCCTCACTACTACCCGGCGCAACCGGCGATCTCGTCGAAGTGCTGCAGCGCGCGCTCAACGCGCGGACGCATCCATCACCCAACATCCGGGTCGATGGTGATTTCGGTCCGAACACCGAGGCGGCCGTAAAACGATTCCAGTTGCAAGCCGGCTTGGTATCCGCGCCGGGCGTTGTCGATGACGCCACCTGGAAAGCCCTCGGCCCGATGATCAACCCAAGAACGGGACGAATACTGGCCCAGTACGTCCCCTTGAGCACCGGGGCCGGAAGTAAACCTAACACATTTCCGATTACGGGAATCTCGCGAGTTCTCCGCGATCCGCCCCCGCAGGTCTTTATGCAGATCGGGGAATGCTGGTGGGCTATCCTATTGGGATACGCTGGCGGGCATTTCGCGCGGCACGTTTATTGGCGCCGCCTCGGCGAACCGCCCCGTCAGGCAGCCGATTTCTCTTGATGCGATGCTGCTGCCGGTGCTATTCTCCGCGGCGATGTCCAGAGCCCAACAGCCTTCCGAGGTCGCCGCGAGCGAGGCGACGGCGAAGCCACCGTCGACCGGCTCGACCGATTTGCCGCTGTCGCTGACACGCTTGCGCGAAGCGTTTGCCGCAATGCTCGGGGAACAGGAAGCTGGTAGTAGTGACGACGGAGATACACCAGCGCGTACAGCCCGCCACGGCAAAGCCGCTAGTGGTGGACCGTGCCTAGCGGAAACGTCACCGCGCCATGCCAGCTGCGAGATTAGTCCTCGGTCGATATTGGAGGCGATGTTGTTCGTCGGGCGGCCCGGTAATGAGGCCCTATCGGCGCGCGAGCTGGCCGCCGCGATGCGTGGCGTAAGTCCGAATGAAGTCGATGCGGCCGTTGGGGAGCTGAACGCGGTTTATGATGCAGACGGCACCCCGTATCGAATCGAGCACACCAATAGCGGCTACCGGATGGTGTTGCGCAGCGACTTCGAGCGGATTCGCGACAAGTTTTACGGACGCGTGAAGGAAGCGCGTCTGTCGCCGGCCGTCATGGAAGTTCTTTCGATCTTGGCATACAATCAACCCGCCACAGCAGAAAAGATCGCCGAGATTCGCGGCGCCGCGAGTGGAGCCGCACTTGCCACGTTGGTTCGTCGGCGGCTGGCAAAATTGAGCCGTCCCGCGGACTCCAATGGCCCGCCGCTCTATTCGACGACCGATCGGTTCCTGAAGTTGTTTAGATTGGAGAGTTTGGCAGCTTTGCCGCGGGCCGAGGATTTGGAAAAGGCGTGAAGTCGGATCGACAAAGTCGACCACGACCGACGACCAAGTCCGCGAGGACGAAACTGCACATACGGTGGCGTGAGAAGTTCGTCCTCAAGCTTCGGTCATTCGGCATCCCTTTCGAATTCTTTGCAAAGCGGTTCATTGTGCCAGGTTACGTCAAGTGCCACCGTTTCCAAGAGACCTTGCCATGGCGTTGCCCTAATGCCATCGAGCCGATTACGATATTAGTGGGTCGGCCAACGGCAGTGGGTGTATCCGGTAGTGGGTGTATCCGGTGCGTCTGGTACGCACGACGCTTTCAGCGGGCAGCTGGCCGTGAGAGCCGCCGCCGATCTCGAGCTTGGCGCTCATCCCAGCAACGAGATGATTATCTGAGAACTGAAGAACTGCGGTTAGCTGTCGCACCTGTGCATTGACCAGTAGTTCTCGTTGCAGCGCTTTCCCTTGCCTTCGGGCTCATGTATGGCAATTCGATTTGCTCGTGATGAATTGAAGGCCCGGCTTCGGGCCGCTCGACCGACCGTACTGCCGTCGCTGTTGGCGTGCGACTTCGCCCACCTGGAGCACGAGGTTAAGGCCGTGGAAGCGGCGGGGATTTCAGCACTTCATTTGGACGTAATGGATGGGCATTTTGTGCCCAACATCAGCTTCGGATTACCGATCGTCAAAGCGGTGCGGCGCATTACGAAGTTATCGCTAGATGTGCATCTGATGATCTCGCGGCCGGACAGGTACGTGGAACGGTTTCGCGACGCGGGCGCTGATTCAATGTCGATCCACGTCGAAGCGGTGCGCGATCCGCGGCCATTGCTGGATAAGATCCGTTCGCTGGGTGCGCTGGCTGGTTTGGCGATCAACCCGCCAACGCCGCTATCCGCAATCGAAGCGAGCCTGCCGCATTGCGACATCGTGTTGGTAATGAGCGTCATGCCCGGTTTCGGCGGACAGGAATTCGAGAACGTGGCACTAGAAAAACTGCGGTCACTGACCGATCGACCGATCTGCGACGCTTTGCTTGAGGTCGATGGCGGAGTAAGTCCCGATACGGCGGGCGCGTGTGCCGAAGCCGGGGCTGAACTTTACGTGGCAGGAACTGCCGTCTTCTCCGAAACGAATTACGCGAGCGCGATCGAACACATTCATTCGGCCGCGGCGGCGAAATTGCAAGTTCAAAGTCTCGGCGGGAAATAACTGAGTGTCATTGCCTTATGGTCCAGATTCTCTTGATTCGTCCAGGCGCCACCGAATTTGACCAGCAGCGTCGTGTACAAGGCACGCTCGATATTCCGCTGTGCGAAGACGGCCGGCAACAAGTTGATCGCTTGGTAGAAGAGTTGCGCGGTCAACCGATTGAGGCAATTTATGCAAGTCCGTGCCAGTCGGCCGATCAAACAGCCGAAGAGCTCGCACGCGCCCGCGACCTAAAAATAAAGACCGTCGACAAGTTTCAAAATCTCAATCAGGGCCTCTGGCAAGGAATGCTGGTGGCCGACGTGAAGTCCAAGCAGCCAAAAGTCTACCGCCAATGGCAGGAACAGCCGGAAACCGTCTGCCCACCGCAGGGCGAAACCCTTAGCTCGGCCAAGCAGCGGGTCTCGACCGCCCTCACCAAGCTGCTCAAAAAGCATCGGACGGACGCAACCGTGGCGATCGTCGTGCCGGAGCCGATTGCCAGCGTGATTCGACACGTCGTGCGAAACGAAGAATGGGGCGACCTGTGGCAGCGTCCCACTGACGCGTCACTATGGCAGCTAATCAACGTACCCGAAGCGGTCGCTTCTAAGTAAGTCGCATAACGGCGGAAGTCCGGATGCGATTTGTCCAGCGGCGTTCGCGTGTTATGATCCAGTCACCATGGCCACGAGCGAATCTGAATCGGCCGGCAAAACAAAGATGACGCGAGAAAAACGCGGCGTGCCAGGTGGGTTGTGGCTGCGCTGCGATGATTGTGGCGAGACGATTTTCCGCAAAGAAGCCGAGCGGTTGATGAACGTGTGCCCGGAATGCGGGTACCACATGTATCTAAGCGCGCCGCTCCGCGTCTGCTGGGTACTCGATGAAGGCACCTTTGAAGAATGGGACACCAATCTGTCTCCTACCGATCCTCTCGGCTTTCGCGATAAAAAGCCATATGCGGAACGGATCAAAGCGGAGCAAGCTCGAACCGGAATGCGCGACGCGGCCCTGACCGGGACCGGAATGATTCGCGCCCGGCGCGTAGCATTTGGCGTCACTGACTCTGCGTTCATCATGGGCAGCATGGGTTCCGTTGTGGGAGAACGTCTGACCCGGTTGGTAGAACGAGCAACGCGCGACTTGCTGCCGCTGATTATCATTAGCGGTTCCGGTGGCGGCGCCCGAATGCACGAAGGCATCCTTTCGCTCATGCAAATGGCAAAAGTGACTGCTGCGCTTGCGCGCTATAGCGAGGCGGGGGGTCTCTTCATTTCGGTGCTGACCAACCCGACCATGGGCGGCGTGGCGGCTAGTTTTGCCTCGCTGGGTGACCTGGTGTTCGCCGAGCCAAAAGCACTCATTGGCTTCGCCGGGCCGCGCACGATCAAGGCAACTCTCCGGATGGAACTGCCCGATGGATTTCAGACCAGTGAATTCCTGCTCGAGCATGGCTATATCGACCGGATTGTCCGCCGAGCCGATCTCAAGAGCGAAATTGCCCGGGCCATCGATTACTGTGGAAAGTAGCCCCTCTTCCATCCTGTTCGTATATTGGATTGAATCCAGTAATCTTCTCGTGAAAAAGCGCTAAGGCTTTTGCACCGCTAATCGCGCTAATGGAACACTTATAGAATTCAGAAGCGTCTTAAGCGGTTATTAGCGCGGGTTAGCGGTTTAAAGGGATCGTCCGTGGGCATCGGTCAGTTCTTCAGGTCGTTCCTCGATAGTGGCAAAGTCGATGTGGCCGCTCGGTACGAAATTTTGCGCGAAGCCGTGTCCGGGACCATGTCGAATTTTCACATGGCGCGCGATCGTGAAACCGGGCAGATTGTCGGCCTGAAAATTCTCGACAAGGCAAAGACCGATGCGCTCGCAGCCCGATTCAAAGGTCTCGATAAACCCACCGAAGGCGAGATCGCGGTGGCGTTCAATCACCCGCGAATTGTTACCACATATTCGCACGGTATTACGACGAACGATGAACAATTCCTGGTAATGGAATTTCTCGACGGACCGGGCCTCAATTCGCTGATTATTGGCCGCAGCAAATTACTCGAGGGAAATCGGCTCACCTTGCTGCGTCAGGCGGGAGCGGCACTAGAAGCCGTCCATGAAGCCGGATACATCCATCGCGATATTTGCCCGCGGAATTTCGTCTGCTCGAAAGACGCGACATCCCTGAAGCTCATCGATTTCGGTCTGACTGTACCTGCCGAAAAGGAGTACATGCAACCGGGCAACCGCACCGGCACGCCGAACTACATGGCTCCAGAAGTTGTCCGCCGCAAGTCGACTGATCAGCGGCTCGATATTTTTGCGTACGGCGTTTCCATGTACGAATTGTTCGCATTTGATCTGCCGTGGCAACGTGGCAGCGACGGTCGGGCCGCAATGGCGCACGGGTTGAGCACGCCGCCTCCGCTGCGAAAATTCTATCCGAAGATCCATCCGGCCCTGGAAGCCGCGATCCATAAGTGCATGGAGGCGGAGCCCGAAAATCGCTATCCAGCAATCACGCAATTTCTCAAAGCCATTTCTCGGCTGTCGCATGAAAACGCATAGGGGCACCAGCGCGTGCAGACTTCGCATTCAGCGCCGCGACGCCGCCTATGGAGTGCAACCTTTTCGCGGCAGGGTTTCAAATAGCGGCCTGCTGCCACACTAATAATCTTTTCGTGCGGCAATAAACGGCCCACGTTTGCCGGCTGCCGGCGTACCTTTTGCCACTTACTGCGATTGTTTCTATAATTTTCCTGCATTCTGCATTCGGCAGAGGGAGTGATTGTTGAACGTGGGTTGCTTTGTCGTTCGGAGTCGGGCGGATCATGGAATGTTGCGTCAAATGGCCCGTGTTGTAACAAGGTGCCGAGAGTTTCTTCTACGCCGTAGGATCGCGGGCTCCTTCGTTCTGGCCGTGGCGGTGCTCACCGGTTCCGCGCCGTGGGGACCGAACGCTTCGACGAGCGTCGCGTTTGCCGCCGCAGCGAAAAAGGAGATTGCGGGCGGCGCTCCGCCCGCAACGAAGCCGCCCGACCACCGCGACGCGAAACCGCCAGCCGAGTCCGCGCCGCGCCCGAAGCTCGGCGAGGGCGCTCTTGTCCGCGTGCAACTTCCCTTGGCCGGCAATGCCGACGAGCATCTCAAGCAAGTCATCAAGCGGGTGGTCGATCAGCTAACTCGCCTGCCGCTACAAGCGGGTCGTCGTCCTGTTTTAATACTGGAATTGACGCCCGAACGGCGCGGCAGCAATGGACAAGGAACCGACTTCACGCGTGCCCTCTCACTTGCCAGCTACCTCACGCAACCCGATGTCGCGGCAGTGAAAACAGTCGCCTATATCCCGCGGACCATCAAGGGGCATGGCGTGCTGATCGCGCTGGCATGCGAAGAAATCGTCATGAGCGCGGATGCGGAAATCGGCGATGCGAGCATCGACGAAGACTCGTCGCGGGCGATCGATCCCAAAATCGCTAGCGCGTATCGCGACGTGACGGCCGCGCGGCGAACCGTGCCCGAAGCTATCGCACTATGCATGGTCGATCGGAGCCGCGGGCTTCTTAATGTGGAAACGGACCAGGGCACCGAATTCATCGCCAATGACGAGCTCGAGACGCTAAAAAAGAATCACACGATCGGGTCGGTCGACACCCTCGTACCGGTTGGGTCAACCGGCAGCTTTTCCGGCCGGCAAGGCCGGGAGTTCGGATTCGTCAAGCTGTTGGCCAGCGACGATGAAGCCCTCGCCAGCGGGCTTAGCCTGCCAGCCAACGCGGTGAAGGATCAATCACTCGTGGGCGATTGGCGGCCTGTCATGATCCGAGTCGAGGGACCCATCACACCGCATAAAGTTAGTCAACTGAAAACGATCATCGGCACTGAGCTTAGCAACCACAAAGTGAATTGGATTGGTATTTCGATCGACAGCTCCGGCGGAGATTTGGAGGACTGCAAAAACCTGGCCGATACACTTGCTGATCTCAATCCGAACGAAGCCCAAACCGTCGCCTACGTGCCGGTCGAAGCCAGCGGAGGGGCTGCGCTCGTTGCCTTAGCTTGTAATCAGTTGGTCATGCAGCCCGAAGCGCATTTGGGCGGCAAGGGGGCGAAAGGTTTCGATCGCAAAATGCTCGACGCGGCTCGCTCCCCGCTCAAAAACCTCGCGGAAAAAAACGACGCCCATAGCTGGTCGCTAATGGCTGCAATGATCGACCCCGATATCGAACTATATAGCTATCAGAACACGAAGACCGGCGAAGTGCGGTACCTTTCGAAGGAAGAATGGAACGAATTGCCCGCAAACCAAAAGAACGATTGGACCCAGGGCGTGCGGATCAAGGCTGCCGGCGAACCGCTGCGGCTGACCAGCAACCGCGCGCAAGATCTGGGTATTGCCTCGCACGTCGTGCCGAGCTTCGATGACTTCAAACG
>DASZZA010000741.1:0-5454 GCA_035545135.1 Lacipirellulaceae bacterium
AAAGCCGTACACGGCGCGTCGGTGCGCCCAACGGTCGTAAGGCGCGAGATACCCGGCCGCTACTGCCGGGTCGAGCCGCTGGCGTCGAGCGAGCGTCATGCGCAACGCAGCGCGGCTAAACATATTGGCACCTCGGACGCCAAGCTGACCAACCACCGGCACGCGGCACGCTCGAATCCGCCACGGAATGGACCGCGGTGGGAACGCGCCCGTGTTGAAAAGCACGATCCGCTCAAACCGTTCGGGCATGCGGATCATCGTGCCCAACCCGATCGCGCCGCCCCAATCCTGGGCTACGAGCGTGATGTGATTCAGGTCCAATCGCTCAACCAAAGCGCGCAAGTTGTCGATGTGGTCCTGTAAATGGAAATATCGGTTCGGTTTTTCGCTGAGACCGCACCCAAGATGATCCGGCGCAACACAACGAAAGTCCGACCGCAAGGCAACGAGCAGTCGGCGCCAATGAAACGACCACGTTGGATTTCCGTGGACGAACAGCAATGTTGGCACTACGCTGCCGTTCTTTGATGCCGACGGCCGTTCGTCCAGATAGTGCGTGCGGCCACCCGGCAGATCGATCCAGTGGGATCGAAACGGGTACAAAGGTTGCCAATGGGCCCCCCGCGGTTTTGTCCCCTCAAAAAACATAGTCGCGGCCGTCACTTTAAATGGAAATGGTGGATGCCAGATCGTAAATAGTGGATACTAGCGCAATTGCAAATTGACTTCAGCGGGCGGCGGGGGTTTATCTCCGCCGAGATAAACTTGGCGGCTCGCTACACGCAAGTCCCAACGCCGTATCCGCTCAAGTATCCAACATCGAACATCCAGCGCCAAATGCCCAGCCTGACAGTTGAGAACTACGTCAAAACAATCTATCAGCTGGCTCACAGCACCGACGGGGGTGCGGTGGCTACCGGACAAATCGCGCTTGCATTGAGCGTCCTGCCCGGTACGGTCACGAGCATGCTGAAGACGCTCGACGAGGGCAAACTGGCCACATACACACCTTACGAGGGCGTGAGACTGACATCCGCGGGGCGCGCCCTCGCGCTGCGAGTGCTGCGGCGGCACCGGCTCATCGAGCAGTTCTTAACCCAAACACTCCACCTCACCTGGGACGAGGTTCACGAAGAGGCCGAGCACATGGAGCACGCGGTGAGCGACTCGCTCATCGATCGGATCGACGGCTACTTGGGACATCCAGACACCGATCCGCACGGCGACCCCATACCGAAGGCCGATGGCACGATGGCCGCGCCAGCCGACCGGTCTCTCGCCGAGTGCTCGGCCGGCGAGCGGTTTCGAATTGCCCGCGTGGTCGACCAGTCACCCGATTTCCTACGACACTTATCACAGATTGGCCTAGCGATCGGCGCGCAGGGTTCCATCGCGGCCAACAACGAAGCGTGTGAAGACCTGACGATTCGACTTGGCGGCGAAGACCAAAGGTTGTCGCGGGGTTTCGCCGCCAAATTGATGGTCCGCTAAACGCCAGTTTGCTCAATCGTCCGAGACTCGAAACCGAATCGATTCCGATTGCTTCCGCTCAGCTCGTCGCCTAATTGCAATATGCGTCTCTGCAGGTGGGGAAATCCACGACCTTTGACGAGTGGCGCGGCCGAGCGTACAACTGAGGTGCAGTTTGTCGCACGGCTTCCGGTGAGAGGCCTCTGCAAAGGGGGCCTTGCGAACCTGGTCAGGGTGGAAACACAGCAGCCATAAGCTTGCGTCTCTTTGTGTGGGGGCCTCTCACCGGTGGTCGCGCCCTGCAACGCATCATCAAACAATACCTTAGGGCGCGATGATGGATCCGTTAGATTGTCCCAATTCGCAACAAAAACGCTCGGGATCGGATAATGATTGCGATTTTCCGGAGCGCCCTTACGCGGCACAATCCAGAGCGGCAAAAGTGTTGCAGGAAGCTACCAGCGAAATACAGCGAGCTACGCAAGAGCTCCAAAGCGACACAAAAGACAAGTCTCCGGCGCAAAAGGACGAGCCCCAGGTCGAGTATTCAGTCATTGCACGGCGATACCGACCCCAGACGTTTGATGATTTGGTCGGACAAGAACACGTTGCCCGCGCCCTTCAGCAGGCCATCGTCACCGATCGCGTCGGCCACGCTTATCTATTTACCGGCGCGCGCGGGGTCGGCAAGACATCCGCTGCGCGCATTCTTGCTAAAGCGCTAAATTGCGTGCACGGTCCTACTCCGACGCCGTGCAATCAGTGCGATATCTGCCGTAGCGTGTCCGTCGGCGATGATATCGACGTGCTGGAAATCGATGGGGCTAGCAATAACACGGTAGATGAAGTTCGCGATTTACGTCAGAACGTAGCAGTGCGTCCGAGCCGGACGCGTTATAAGGTATACATCATTGATGAAGTGCACATGCTCTCTAAAAGCGCGTTCAACGCGCTGCTGAAAACACTGGAAGAGCCGCCGGAGCACGTGAAGTTCATCTTTGCCACGACCGAGCCGCATAAGATTCCGATCACAATTCTCTCTCGCTGCCAGCGATTCGATTTTGCCGGGATAAGCGCGGGCGCCATCCAGTCGCGGCTGGGCCAAATCGCGGCAGCCGAAGGCGTTGCCGTCGAGCCGGCTGCACTACAAATTCTGGCGAGCCGCGCCAGCGGTTCCATGCGCGATAGCCAATCGTTGCTCGAACAATTGCTCGCGCTCGGTCGCGGTACGATAACGGCCGACGACGTCAACCAATTATTGGGCATCGCTCCTGCCGAACGATTAAGCGGCTTGGTCCGCCATTTGGTCGCGCGCGACGCGTCGGCGGCGCTCGCCGAGCTGGACGCAACCATTCACAGCGGCGTGGAAGTGGGGCTGCTGCTCGACCAACTCGTCGGTTACTTTCGCGATGTCATGACAACCGCAGCCGGGTGCCCGGCGAGTCAAATGCTGTACGCCCTGCCCTCGCAGGCCGATGAAGTCGCAGGCGTTGGTCGGCAGCTTGGATTATCGACGGTCCTCGCGATTGGCCAAATTCTCGATCATACGGCGGCGCGGCTGCGAACAAGCATACATGCCCGGACGCTCGTCGAAATGGCGGTCGTGCGCATTTGTCAGCTCGGTGAACTGGACGACCTCGCCGCGTTGGTAGCCGAACTACGCGGCGTTGCCAGCGAACAAACGGCGCGAGTCGCAGAGAATCGACCGAGCAGTACGTCGCCAGCCACGCGGTCAACACCCCAGACCGCCGCAAAAAAAAACGATGAGCCGAGCGTCGGATCATCCGAAAGTACAGCCGCGGCAAATACCGAGCGGACTATCCAACGTCACGATGTAGGTCACGCAATTGAGCGCCCAACAACTCCCGTCGATGAAGCGGAGGAAGACGCCTCATCACCGGAATCAGTGCTGGCCCAATGGAAACGCGCGCTAGCCAACGGCGAACAGCTCAACTCCGACGCCACGCCACCGCGACTGTCGCGGCGCGAACAATTGGCGCAAATCGCCGAACAGCCCTTCGTTCGTCGCGCCATGGAGTTATTCGATGTCGCCCCCGGTCAGTTTCGCTACACACCGCCCGAAGGTGACCAGAATCCATAGGTGTCACCAAAGATGACAACGTGCAAAGAGAGACTGAATAGTTCGCCGCAGATCGACGCCGATAAACGCGAATATCGCCAGAAGTAAATTGGCGTTTCGATCGTATCTGTGTTCATCGGCGTTTATTTGCGGTTCAAATTATGTCCCTGCACTCTGTGCCTTCTGTTGTAAAAAAGTAGAATTGCTTCAGATGAAAGGTAATCAAGATCGTGTTTAAAGGTCTCGGCAACTTGGCCAATATCGGTGCTCTCGTGAAACAGGCGCAGGAAATGAGCAGCCGCATGGAAGCGATCCAGGAAGAACTGAAAACGAAGAAGGCGACCGGAGCGGCCGGCGGCGGCCTAGTTGAAGTCGACGTGAACGGGGTCGGCGAGACGCTTGCCGTCCGGATTGAACCGTCGCTCGTTGAGAAAGGTGAACGCGAAATGATCGAGGACCTGTTGCCGGCGGCGTTCAACGCTGCTCAGGCAAAGGCCAAACAATTACACGCCGAGGCATTACAGAATCTTACCGGCGGACTTCCCATCGGCGGAGTCGCCGATATCTTATCCCAATTACCGGGCTCTAATCCGGACAAAGACAAGTCGTAAGTTCAACGGCCTCGCGAAGCATAATATCACTACGTCGGCTCTTACGATAGCTTAACAGCTTCGGCTTACCATATCTAGTGGCGCGCTGGTGGTCGCCTTGTGATCGCGGCGTATCCGTATCGAGCACCTCGGTTTTAGCCGCCCGCCATGATAGGATTTCAAGGCTACAATACAACAGTGGTTACCAGTTTGACCTCGTTTGCTAGCCAGCGGTATGCTAAATAACGCCCCGGAACGGAACACCGGCGCTTAACCAAATCTCTCGAGCACTTTGATGCGACTATCTCTTGGCCAACAAATGCAACTGGCTCAGAAGCAGGTGCTTGCACCGCGGATGATTCAGTCGATGGAAATCCTGCAGTTGCCCCTTATGGCATTGCAGGAACGTATCGAGCAGGAGATGGAAGACAATCCTGTACTCGACCAAGTGGAAGTCGACGAGAACGAGCCGGAAGCTCCAGCCGAAGAAGAAACGGCCACCAACGTGGCGGACACCGAACGCGAGCTCGTTGTTAAAGACGATCGCAACAACGAAGACGACTTCGAGCGACTCCTCAACATGGCAGAGAACCTGCCGGACGATTACGAGGAGCGCAGCCGGCCATCGATGAACCGCATCGAAGCCGAGGGCGATCGTCGCCACGACGCAATGGCCAACATGCTGGCCCGCCCAGAGACGCTCGTCGACTATCTCCATCATCAGCTCAGTTGGTTCGAGATGGACGATGCCGTGCGGCGGATGGCCGAGCGAATCATCTATAGCTTGGATTCCAACGGATATTTGAAAACGCCGCTGGAGGAACTGCTGCCGCCGCTAGCCGGCGACCACAATGGCGACGTACAGTCGCACCGGGCGAAGCAACTGGCGGTTGCGGAGGAGGCACTTCGGGTCGTGCAACGGCTCGACCCGCCGGGCGTCGGCGCGCGAACGCTCAAAGAATGTTTGATGCTCCAGCTTATCCCCGGAATGCCGGACTACGACGAATTGCGTAAGTTGGTTGAGAATCACCTGGAGGATTTGGAAAACAATCGACTGCCGCAGATCTCAAAAAAGACGGGCATGTCGATCGAGAAGATCCAAGAAGTCTGGCAGGAGTTGCGCAAGCTGAAGCCCAAGCCGGGCGCCGACTTCTCCGAGTCGACCGTGCCCAGCGTGACGCCGGACGTATTCGTCGAGCGGAACGAAGAGGGCAAGTATCAGGTGCGTCTCGAAGATACGCAGTTGCCCGCACTTTACATCAGCCCCTATTACCGCAAGCTGTTGCGCGACGAAGGCACAAATACCGAGACCCG
>DASZZA010000742.1:0-2117 GCA_035545135.1 Lacipirellulaceae bacterium
AGCCGCGAGAACGGAGGGACCATTCTTTACTCCGCTCCGGAGATGCTTGGAGTTTTTGGGCCCAGCCGCCGTAAACTGAACCCTTACCGCATCATTGAGCCCGATGCTGTGAGTCAGTTGCGCATACAGCAGTGCGATCAAGTGACTCCACGGCTTGAACGTCCGGGCTTTCTTCTCAACGCCTGTCTCCCTTGCCAACGTCGAAACTAAAAACTCGGGAATGAAGTTGCATATCTGGCGCAGCAGATTCAGCTTCGAGAAAGCCGGGAGGAGTTTGTTCTTATTTTTCATCCCTGCCGTGTGGCAGGTCGAAACAAACCGTTCCAGCTGTTTCGTCAATTCCTATGGGATGACTGTGATTTCTTTTCGCACAATTGGCGTCGGAGTTTGTCGTATTTTATGAGTGGATTGATTCGCATTGTTTGTCGTCGCGAGGCCGCAAGCGCCCGTCCTCCATCTCGAGGATCCGGTCGAACACATCGAGCGACCGGTGGTCGTGCGTGACGACGATGACGCCCGCGCCCCGCTCATGCGCCACCTTGCGGAATAATTCCATCACCTGCCGGCCACGGTGGCTGTCTAATGCGGCAGTAGGTTCGTCGGCAAGGATCAAGCTCGGTTCGTTGGCCAGAGCGCGAGCCACGGCGACACGTTGTTGCTGGCCACCCGAAAGTGCGTCCGGCAGGTTGTCCGTCCGCTCGCCGACGCCGAGATAGTCGAGGAGTTCCGTCGCACGCTGGTGGGCAGCGGGCGGCGCCACGTCGTTCACTTCCATCGCGATCTGGACGTTTTCCACCGCCGTTAGAAACGGAATCAGATTCGCCTTCTGAAAGACGAAACCGAGGTGCTTCCGTCTGAACGCGCGCAAGTCGACGAGGGGACGGTCTCCCTCCAGCGCCGGCGTGCCGCCGATGACAATGCGACCAGAACTCGGCGGGTTGATGAGGCCAACGGCAGTGAGCAGCGTGGACTTGCCGGCGCCGCTGGGACCGAGCAGCGCCACGACTTCCCCGCGCTCCACGCGCAAGGAGACATCGTTCATGGCCACGATTTCGGTGTTACCGCTGCCGTAAATCTTGGTCAGATTAAAGGACTCGATGGCGGGCGTGCCGGAATTGTCAGGCTTCATTACGACAAAACTTTGTTCGGCTCCACTCGCATGGCCTTCCAGATACCCAGCAGGCTGGCCAGCACCGAAATGCCCAGGACGATTACGGCCAGCGCCAGCAGATCGCGCGTCTCGATGACCACTAGGCGTGGGAACTTCGGAAAAGCAAACTGGCCCAGCCACCAGGCTAGGCCGAAGGCCAGGGCGCCGATGAGCAGCGCCTGCTGGAGAATCAGGGCCACAAGGACGCGGTTGCGCGCGCCGATGAGTTTGAGCATGGCGATGTCGTGGATTTTATCCAGTGTTAGGGTGTAGATGATGAGGGCCATGATGATCGTAGAAATGATGACCAGCAGCACGCTGAAAAGCCCAATCTGTCGCCGCGATTTGTCCACCATCCCGGAAAGCAAGAACTCGATTTGCTGGTCGGTGGTATAAGCCGTGACGTCGCGCCAACTATCGAAGGTTGCCGCCACTTTGGCCGCGTCCGCCCCCGGTTGGAGCGTGACCATGACTGCGCTCACCTGCGGGGATTCGAGGGCCGGGATGCCGCTGGCTGGGCCGGCGCTGCGTTCGAGTAGAAGGGGCTGAACTCGGCCAAGGTCCTGGGCTTCGACCCGAGCTCGCCGGGCCGCGCGCTCCAAGCGCGTGGCTTCGCCGGAGGTATCAAACTGAATGGCCTGCGCGTCACTGGCCGTAAAGAAAGCCAACGCGTCACCACTGGAACCCACCATGCCTCGGGTGAGGCCGACGATTTCATAGATGTCCTTGCCAAGCTTGATTCTCTCGCCGAGTGCCAAACCGAGGGAGCGGTCGGCAATGGCTTCGTAATGCGCCTGTCGCAACGAACGTCCCGCCAGAAGCGGAATCCAGTCGCCCCGGTCTTTGGGCCAGGCCAGCCCTTGAACGACGATGCGCAAGGGTCGTCCTTTGTGCTCGCGCTGAATGGTGTGCGAGACGAAGCGTCGCGCGCCGGCCACACCAGGAACGGCGTGGGCGCGGTCTTCCA
>DASZZA010000743.1:0-7456 GCA_035545135.1 Lacipirellulaceae bacterium
ATTGAAGTCTGCGGGCATTTTGACGAGTGCGACGACGGCGGCTATCGCCGCCACGACCGCGAATAATGTCAGCGGCACGTGTTCGGCGATGGCGTGCGTCAGTTTTCCCAGCGGTCGCACGAACCATCGCAGTGGCCAGCGGTCGGCTTGTCGTGCATTGTATAACGCCGTCGCGCAGACTTCGGCGACCTCAACGAGCCGATCGCGGCGCAGTTCGCCCTCACGCGAATCGAATTGCTCAGCGACGAGCACGAACGTTGGCCGAGGATGTCGCGCGCGAAGTTTCTTGAGTGGTGCGTCATTTTCCGCCGGCTCGGACGGTGGTTGAATGGGAATGGCGGCCAGGTGCCGGGCGTGCGACTCGGCCACGTGTCGTTCGATTGCTTCCGCTACCGGAGGTAAGGCGTCGCACTGCCCATCGGCGTAGTACGCGGCGTCATCGGTTCGTCGCACTAGCTGGGCGATCGTCTGCAAGCGTCGGGCCGCTCCGCCGCGCCGCTCGAAGCGGCTGACGCCGCTGGTGGCCAACAGCCGGCAGCGTCGCCCGCGAGCCATCAATACGCTGAGCCGATCACAATCGACGACGCGGCGGCCCTCGTTCGCCACTTCGTACGCGGTGACGGACAGTTTCAATTGGCTGTGCACACGTTGGCTGAGAGATAATAATCCGGTGCGGTGACGATCTTCGTCGACCAAGCGCCGACGATCTTCGAAGGCGTGATAGTCGGCGGCAATTTCGCAAACGCCCATCAGGAACTGTTCGCAGCCGCGGTATGTGGCCGGGCTGGCGTCGGCGCGCACCCATAGTTCAATAACGGCGATTGTGACGCCGTTCGTAGTTTTTTCGCCGGTTGCTCGTTCTGATCCGACGGGTAGCGATTTGACCGGCCCGAATACGAGGACGTGGTCCGTAAGATTCAATGCATCCGGATTTACCGAGACAGGTTGTGGACTGACACTGGTTACTTGCCCGTCCGCCGCGATGCGAAGAAGCAAGCTTTGGTGGTCGCGCGTCACATCCTCACTACATCTCAAAGCGCCGGCCGCGCGCCCGATGTGCACGGTAAGCTGCAACGGGCCGCTTGCAGCGCGGAGCCAAACGGCCCCACCGTCGGCAGAGAGTGCGCGCACGCTCTCATCGAGAACGCTGCGATAGAATTCGTGCGGCGCCACCGGAGAGCGGGCCAGTTGGCCGAGCCTGGCAAATACATCTTCCAGCTCTTGCCAGGTCTGAATCTCAAGTGAGGCGCCGCTCATCGGAAGAGGAGCGGTCATATCGTTTCAGTATAACCATTGATGCTAGCGGCAAATGATTGCAATGCGGCTCGAAATGAGTTTCTGCCAAGGGGGCCAAAGTCGGTCAAAAGCGCGGAAAACAACGCAATTGTAAAGATGGGCAATCTGCAGCGTATGTAGCAATCGTAGCGAAAATGCTAATGAGGCCAACTTTGCATGCCGATGATTGGCGACAGCGATTCCGTGGGGATGTTGCGGCCGGACCGTGCGCCGGTCGCTCGACAGCCCGAATACGCTCGAACCACACGGCATGGATCGCCTCCGATCAATCCTGACGCTCGTTTTGGCTGGCACGCTGGTTTTGCCCAGCGGTTGCTGTTTTCAGAGCGACCGCAAGTTCAAGAGCGTCGTTCCGCCGGATACTTACAAGACGATGGCGTCGGAAATTGAATACCCGGCCGAGTCGGCTTGCACTCAAATGAATACGGACGAGTCGCTCTCATCGCCTCCGCCGTGGACAATCGATACGAAGGGCGCGCCGCAGTACTGGGACATGTCGCTGGAAGAGGCGATTCGAATCGCCTTGCAAAACTCACGGGTGCTGCGGGATTTGGGCGGGGCGGTAGTACGATCACCTGCCACAACGCGAACCGCGATGGACCCGGCGGTGACGGAAACCGATCCGCGGACGGGCATCGAAGCGGCGCTCAGTGCATTCGATGCGCAATTTCTCCTGAGTAGCTATTGGGAGAAAAACGACCGTGCGCTCAACAACGAATTCTTCGGTGGCGGCACGCGCATCCTGTTGCAGGATGATGCAGTGTTCCAAGCCGCAATCACCAAAACGGCCGCGACGGGGACCCAGTTTACGATCCGGCACAACGTCGATTACGACGCCAACAATGCACCTGGAAACCTGTTTGCCAGTGCGTGGAATACAAACGTTGAGGCGGAAATTCGACATCCGCTGCTGCAAGGCGGCGGTGTGGAGTTCAATCGTATTGCCGGGCCGCAATCGACGCCCGGTATTTATAACGGCGTGCTGATTGCGCGGCTAAACTCGGATATGTCACTTTCGGACTTCGAGATCGCCGTTCGTGACTTGGTGAGCAACGTCGAGAACGCGTATTGGGATTTGTACTACGGTTATCGCGTGCTTGATGCCAAAGTGAAGGCCCGCGATGCCGGGCTCGACACTTGGCGAAAGATTTACGCGTTGTACGAAGTAAAACGGCGCGGCGGCGAGGCGGACAAAGAAGCCCAGGCCCGCTCGCAGTATTTCTTATTTCAGCAGGACGTGCAGAACGCGCTCAGCGGCGAGCCGATCGACGAAACGCGCAATTGGAACGGGCTGCCGAGCGGCTCGTTCCGCGCGACGGGCGGCGTGCTGATGTCGGAGCGTCGTTTGCGGCTGCTGATGGGCTTGCCGCCAAGTGACGGCAAACTGATACGACCGACGGATGAGCCGATTGCGGCGAAGGTTGACTTTGATTGGTGTCAAATTATGGCCGAGGCCGCGGCGCGGCGACCAGAGCTGCGACGCGAGAAGTGGATGGTGCGTCGCCGCGAACTAGAACTCCTTGCCAGCAAAAACTACTTGCTGCCGAAACTCGATGCGATTGGCCGGTATCGGTGGCGGGGCTTCGGCGACACGCTATTCCCGGACAAGGAACCACCGCTTCCGCGCTTTGACGACGCGTATGGAGATTTACTGAGTGGCGACTTTCAAGAATGGCAATTGGGATTTGAGCTGAACGTGCCGATCGGGTTCCGCCAAGGACACGCCGCAGAGCGCAATGCTGAGCTGCAACTATCTCGCGAACGAGCCATATTGCGGGATCAGCAGCGGGAGGTCTCGCATGAAGTGGCCGACGCGGTGGGCGAAGTCGATCGGGCGTATACCGTGTTGCAAACCAGTTACAACCGGCTTGCGGCCAACCACGACCAACTCGGCTCGGTTCAGGCTGCCTACGAGGCCGATAAGGCGCCGCTCGACCTGTTCTTAGACGCGCAACGGCGCGTAGCCGATGCCGAGACCGACTATTACTTGAACCGTTCCCGATATGAATTGGCGTTAAAGAACGTGCATTTTGTCAAAGGTACATTGCTCGACTACGACGGGGTCCACTTGGCGGAAGGCCCGTGGCCGGAGGCGGCGTATGTGGACGCGGCCAGACGAGAGGCGTCGCGAAGTATGCCGGTGCCGCTCAATTACTCATCGTCGCTGGCGCCTGTCGTCGCTGCAGGAGTCTATCCGCAACACGTGGACGTGCCGGCACCGACGAATGGAAATGGAGCCACGCCGACGTCGCCGGAAGAATTGCCCACTGCACCACAGGCTGAGCCGTCGCCGGATGAGATCTTGCCGTTGCCGGCGCGGATCAATGGAGCGTCGCGGCCGTCATCGGGTCCGATATTGCAGAAGTCGGCGTCCGACCTTGTCCAGCCAGAAGTTATTCAAACTTCAGCGTCCGGCATGACAGCCGGTGAAGCGTACCCGATCATTGGCGCCGGATACGATGAGAAAATATCGCCGGACGATCGGCCAAATATTGCGCTTCGGTCCGCGGCGAAACTTGAACCGGCGAGCGATTCAACGACGGAGCCTGCATCTCCACGGCGATTGCCTTCCACAGTGACGCCGTAGGCAATTCGCGGACCGTTGGCCGTGTGCGGCTCGCCCGTCGTGGCAGCGGATGATAATCTGATAGCGCCGGTTGGCACGGCGGGTATCCTGCCGACCCCCTCGGTTTCGGAGGGGTTTTACCAGGCGATACGCTGCGCCCCTTCATTCGTTCGGCCCACGTAGTTTCCTGTAATGTTCTCGTCGCGACTTTTCTGGAAGTTGTTTCTGGCCACGGCAGGCCTGAACCTGGTGGGCGTGGCGCTAATGTGCCTCCTTATCTCGCGCTGGGTAGGCCAACCGCTCAACGAGGTGGGCGAATTGCGGCGATCGGTGTGGGTTTGGATCGCGGTCGAATGCGTATGCGTTTGTGGGATTTCAAGCTGGATTATCGGTCACGTCATTCGGCCAGTGGCCACCCTCAACGATGCGGCCGACGCGCTGGAGGCGGGCGATTATGGCCACCGCATCTATGTACCCAACCATGATGAACTCGGAAAGCTGGCCGGCACGATCGGTCGTGTGAGCGAGTCGATGTTTGCGCGGACAACGCAACTCAGCCAGACAGCGGACCGTCAATCGGCGGTGTTGGGCGGCATGGTTGAGGGCGTGGTGGCCGTCGATACGCGACAGCGGATTGTGTTGGCCAATGAGGCGGCGGGGCGACTATTCGATTTCCGACCGTCGACTGTCGAAGGCCGACCGCTGCTCGAAGTTATTCGCAATCATGCGCTACACGAAGCGGTGACCGTGGTGCTTTCGACAGGCGAGCCGCAGCGATTTGAAGCGAGCCGAACGGGACCGCCGGCGATGTGCGTCGACATCCACGTGCAACCGCTGCCGGGCGAGCCATGTCCGGGTGTGGTGCTGGTGATTCACGACACAACGACACTGCGGCGCCTCGAATCGATTCGGCGTGAGTTTGTGGCGAATGTTTCGCATGAGCTTAAAACGCCCCTCAGCTCGATCAAAGCTTACACAGAAACTCTGCGAAATGGCGCGATCCACGATCCAGAAACGAGCCAGCGATTTTTGGCCCGTATTGAAGAGCAGGCGGAACGGCTCCATCGGCTCATCATGGATATGCTCATGCTGGCCCGCATCGAGTCCGATCATCAAGTGTTTGAAATTGTTACGGTCGACGTAGCCGACGTCATCAAGTCGTGCCTCGAGAACCACCGGAATGCCGCGGAAGCTAAGCAAATCTCGATGCTTGCGGACCCCAACGGAGACGGCGCTCAAGCGGCGACGGCCTGCCGCGTGCGAGCCGACCGAGAGGCGCTGCGAGAGATTCTCGACAATTTGCTCGACAACGCGATTAAGTACACACCGAAGGGAGGACGCGTCGGCTTGAGTTGGAGTTGCGGTAGTAGGAGTGAGGAACGAGGAGCGAGGAGCGAGAATGTGGCGTTGAATACCGAACCCCAAACATCGGACGGCCAAGATCGAGTCGTGCGTATTTCCGTGCACGATTCGGGGATCGGGATCAAGCCAGAAGATCAGGAGCGGATTTTCGAGAGGTTTTACCGCGTCGATAAGGCCCGGTCGCGAGAGCTGGGCGGCACTGGATTAGGTCTGTCGATCGTGAAGCATCTGGCCCAATCGATGCATGGCACGGTCGGCGTTGAAAGCGACGTGGGTAAGGGGAGCACGTTCACGGTGGAACTGCCGGCGGCGTAGGCAATGAAGAAGGTGTCAGGACGCATGTGCTTGTGCAGCGAAGGCCCACCATCAAGTTCAAATTGGATTCGGACGCTTTTTTCGGGGAATAGCAAGCTGAGCCTCGTTTGGCCGGTGCGGGTCCGGCACGGCGCCGCCATGTGAACAGCGCCCGCAGCGAACGTCGAGCAGTTAACCAAACGAGGGGCAGCAGCGGGAACAATAGGGTGTTTCGCGGAGCGCCGAAATCGAAGGACCGATCTATGACAGTTCCAACAACACTGTAGTGGGTAGCGTGCTCACTGAGTCAGCGGCGTGGAGGGGCGCAAGGCTTGAGTCTCGACGCCGGAATTTGCGATGCGTGGATCGCTCGATGATCCAAAATTCACACGATGTACAGTGTTCGCGATGAGGAGTCTTGCGGTCAGATTGCAGTTGCCGGGGCCGGAAGTTTCCATCGCGCGCTGTTCCAAGCGAAGTACGCGCCAAGTCCGAGACCGAAAATCAGGTGAGCAATCAGCGTGACAACAACAAAGCGCGGCGTGACGCGGATCCCGAAAAACGAAGCGTAGGGCGACACCAGCAAACATATCTCGATCCCCATAGCCATCAGTGTGGCCCAGGATATGGGCTTCGCGTAGCCGCTGCGGGAATCGGCCCGTGCGCCAGCGTAGAGGGCAGCAAAGATGACTCCGAACATCGCGCCATTGGAAAAGTGATACACCCAACCGATAAGACTTGTAACGAGTGAATAGCTGGCTTGCTCCGTAGGCTGACCGAGGATCATCGCACCAAAGCGCGGGAAGACTTTGAACAGCGGCATTTGAGGGATTCCGAAGCGACTCATGCCCCAGGCGTTGGAGTATACGAACGGGAGTCGGAAGATGTCATACGCGACGGCGCCGACCAAGCCGCCAATCGTGCCAATCACGACGGCGCGCCATAGTCTACGGTCACCGCGCACCCTATCCAGCAGGGCGATGCCGTAGAGTAGTACGGTGGCAGGCAGCAATATCGTAAAAAAAAACGTCCTCATGTCCACAAAGTGGTACATCTCCACCAGTAGGCACCAAATTGAGGTCGCGGCGAGGAGGAAAATGAGAACCCGACCGGGGACGGTCCACTGCAAGATGGCCGGTAGATTTCGCTTCGATTCAGATAACTGATTCACGCCAATATCATATCGCGCAACTGAATAATTGCGAGCCAGTGATATTGCCTAATCGTCGTACGCTGCCGAAATTTACGTCAACTTGGAGGCCAATGATCGATGTTTCTTAACACGGTCTTCACGAACTACGTTTAGGCTATCGGGCGGTGCTATCAGGACCGCTGGATAAGATTGGGAGAGACGGATGCGACGATCGGTTCGAGGCGATATCTCAGGGTCGAGCCGCTTGGAACGCGTGGCAGGCAGAAGGGCTCTGCTGGTATGCGCAATAGTTTTGGTTCTAATACCAGGTTGTCGGCCGTCGGCGAGTGGCAAGGTACGACTTCAGGGTGCCGGCGCGACATTTCCCGCACCGTTCTATAAGCGGCTCGTCGTCGTTTATCAGGGAAGTCACCCCGACGTGCTGATCGATTACCAGTCGTTTGGATCGGGTGGCGGCATCCAGGCGATTACAGCTCAAACGGTCCACTTCTGCGGATCGGATGCACCGCTAAATGAGAAGGAGCTGCAAGCAGTCGGCGGCAAGGACGCGGTTGTCGAGTTTCCCTCGTGCGCAGGCGGCGTGGTGCCCACCTACAACCTTCCAAACCTGAAGGGAACACTCAATTTTACCGGGCAGATACTGGCCGAGATCTACACGGGGAAAATGAGCCGGTGGAACGATCCGGCGATGGCGAAGGTCAATCCGGACGTTCAACTTCCGGACTTGGCGATCACGCCCGTGTGGCGGACGGACGGCTCGGGGACAACGTACATCTATACGAACT
>DASZZA010000744.1:0-5791 GCA_035545135.1 Lacipirellulaceae bacterium
GTGCAATCGATGGCCTCGAAATGGCCAGACGGCCGTGCCTCGGAGGCCCAAGCCTGGACACTCAAACCTGTGCTCGGGCAGGTAAAGAGAAATGCTCCCATCGACCAAACCTTGCACGCGCCCACCGGCGCGGATTGATCTGTGACAAGCCAGCGGTCCAAAGACCACCCGCGACAAGCCCCACGATGCCCGCCGCAATGATCCATAGCCATGCGTGTTCGACCATGAGTCGGAATAGGTACAAATGAAGCGACTGTCCGCACTCTTAACGTCGCAGACTTTGCATAACCACAGATCGCGCGATCTGACGCTACTTTCCGGGCGGCTGATGGGAGATGTCGCGATTTTCGAAGCGGCCACAGGCGGTGCACTGAAATATGTTCACGTGTCCGGGCTCTTGAAGCTTTCCGACGCGACCGACAATGAGCCGCATCTCGCCCTTGCCGCAGTGCGCGCAGGTATTCCCAAGCTCCAACTGCTTGCCGCCCATTCGGATAATTTAGTCAGCCAGCGGACGGACTTCAATCCTCAATCGCGCATTGGGAGCGCTGCGGTACAATAGTGTCATACAAAAATCGACAATCCACCGGCTCTCAACCGGCGAAAGAACGAGGCCCCGAGGCGCGGAGCCAAAGGCGGCCGGCGCAGGCACCGTGTGCTGTCACCGCAGTGACGATAAAGAACCCCATAGCCGCCTTGAAACGTCTGTCGCTGCGCAGCCGGTTCCGCGACGACTGTCGTCTTACGGCGCCGGCGTGGCGCCGTCCGCTTTTCCGCTTGTTTTCTTGTTACTCGCCGCTTCAGCGATCTTTGCCTGCTGCTCCCACGCTTCCGCGATCTTGAGCAGTACGGGTTTGTCTTTGGCGGACGCCGTCGCCGCCAGGCGCACGCACTCTCTGGCATATTGCCGGTACTTCTCGACCTCCTGCATGTTTGCCTCCTTCGTCTCGCGGGGAAACCCCGGGAGGTTGGAACTCGTTGCGGCTACCCCCGCTTTCGTGAACGGCCGTGAATGCCGGAACCTGGGCTCGACGAAAGCGTTTCTGCTGGTTGCGTATTATTCGGGGTAGTCGTGACGACGTCGAACGAACATCGAGAGTGGGCAGCAGCTTGTCTCCGGCTCGCGCAAAATGCGCCTGACGAGCGAACGCGCTCGCTCTGCCTGACGATGGCGGAGGCTTGGCGCGCACTCGCAGAGAGAGAACAGGCGTGTAACGCGACGAAGGACCAATCGCTCGTTAAGGAGTAGCCGCGCCCGGCGGAGCACTCGGCCGTGCGCAGGAGCCCGCGTCGGTCGTCTGCGCGCGGGCGCGCAAGCCCCCTCCGCAGCCAACGCGCGGTCCGCTTCAGTGCGGCAATGCGATCGGTGTCAGAGTATCTCGAAAACCGCGGTGAGCATCTCAATGTACTTCGGGCGCAATCCCGCTCGCCTCGGTCCAGTTCCGTTCCATTCCCGCGGCAATCGTTTTTACGGCCGACAGCAGCTCAATGTCGGTTACATCTGGCAGGAGTGCCGTCGTCGCGGCAGCAACTTCCCGCATGAGTTCGGCTTCCGACAGGCTGGGGTCTTCGGTCAACGCGGACGCCAAAGCACGAGCGACGATCCCCACTACCTGATCGCTTCTACCGGCCCGCTCTGCCATGACCGCCTCTAAAGACTGAAGTGTTCGCAAGTTTGCCAGGTGCGCCAGGAGCGGGTGGTGTGTGTACGAGCCGCTTAGGATGCACCCCCGAGCCCTGCTCTAAAAATCACGGCAATGTCCAGCCTGAATCGACTGGAGCCCTTTTGCGACTCGACGGCACTTGTACGGTGCCGTTCTCTGCAGAAGGATCTGTTGGGCTATTGAGCAGCCGCTAGCTCGGGATCGACATACAAAAGCTTGACCGAGCCGGGTACGTAGGTTGGGTGGGGATGGTTTGCCGTGGTGCTCGTTTGAGAGGTGGGGATACTCTCGGCGGCTACCAAGAAGATCCGGCCGGTTTTCGGGTCGATGGACATCGTGCGCGCACCCGGTTTCGTCTGCACTGTTGCAGCGATGACGAAGTGATTGGCAGAGATTTCCTTGATGACCGAAAGAGTGCCGTCCCCGTTCGAACTGAACACGAGCTTGCGGACCGGGTCGAATGCCGCGCCATCGCTACGAGCTCCGATTGGAAGCGTGGCAACCGTGGCGCCTGTATCGAGGTTCAAAACGACGAGAACCTTGTTGGAACAGCTCGAAAACAACCTCCTTGTCGTACGATCGATAGCAATGCCATGCGGCGTCCGGCAGGTCGGCATTGTCCAGTGCGCGGTGACCTTATTGGTCTTTGCATCGATCGCGATAATCTCGCTCTTCTCTTCGCCATTCACATAAATATGGCCCTTGCCGTCGGCCACAGCAGGTTCAAGCTTTGATCCTACATCGATTGTTGCGATGTTAAGGTCACTCGACGGATCGATAACCGAGAGAGACCCACTATCACCATTAACGACGTAAATGTGCTTCGTCGTCGGCTCGTACAGTATTCCGTCCGCATCGGGCGCGGTGGTGATCGTCTTCGTTTGCTTCAGGGTTTTCAGGTCGAAGGCGGCGGCCAGGCCTGGATGCCCTTCAGTCGTGAACCCCTGATGGGTTTCCGGTGAGATCGCTATCCCGTGCGTGATGCCAGGAAGATTGCCGATCTGTCCGATGACTTTGCCCGTAGGTTCGTCGATGACTGAAACGCGGTCGCCGTGGGCGACGTACACGCGCCGTTCTGTGGTGCTGTATTTGACGAAATCCCACCGGTCCGGGCCAGGGAGAGGGACTTGCTTGGTAATCTTGTAGGAGGGCACTGCCGGCTTCTCTGATGCGTCGCTCTGAGCCAAAGTTGGCGAAGCCATTACGATGAGCGCCGCCACTGCGGCAGTTGCAAGCAGTACGCTTCTTTGCGGCTTAGTCATTTGGATGAGAGCTCCGATTGACGGCTGATTCCTCGAACGCACAGACTAGCAGGACAGATCGTTCTAGAAGTGTCCGCAGCTATACGGTTTTGCAATGTTCCCCGAAACTGATGGCGCTGCAGTTGCCGTTGCACGTCCGCCTGGCCAATATGCCTTCTCCCAACCACAACGAAGCTCATGCATGTTCCGGTATTATGTTGCTGTCACGTCCTTAATGTTGATTGGCGCGCCGATCGGACTAGAGCCCGCTCGCGGCCAGCAGGAACCCAAATCTCCTTCGATCTGGCAGCAAGATACCTTGACAGGCAATTGGGGCGGGAAACGCGCATCTCTGAAGGAGAAGGGCATCGGCATCGACATTACGTCGATCGATGAGGTCTTTGATGTCCTTTCGGGAGGCGTCCGTCGCCAGGCTAGTTACGAAGGCCAGCTTGAGTTCACGGTCGACGCAGACCTTGCCAAGCTCATTGGCTGGAAGGGCGCCACCACGCACGTGACGGTGTTTGACATCCGCGACAGCGGTCGGAATGCCATCCAGAGCACAGGCAGCATTTCGGACCCGAGCAATATCGACGCGCTGCCGACCGTTCGCCTTTATGATGCCTGGTATCAGCAGGAGATCGGCGATCGTCTGACCGTACGCGTCGGCCAAATTCTGGCAGACGGCGAGTTCATGACTGCGCCGAGCGCAGCAGGGCTCATCGACGGTACCTTCGGCTGGGATGACCTGGTCGGTGCCAACATGCTCAACGGCGGGCCGGCCTATCCGCTGGCCGTGCCGGGCGCCATGGTGGAGGCAAAGCTCACCGATGCGGTCAAGCTGAAGACGGCTCTTTTCGGGGGTAACCCGGCCGGCAACGATTGCACAAAGCAACCGCAGGAATGCGATCTGTACGGCACGACCTTCAGCACCACCGGCGGCGCACTTGTCATGAGCGAGCTGCAGTATGCCGTAAATCAGGGCAAGGATTCGGTTGGTCTGCCCGGTACATACAAAGTTGGCGGCTGGTTCGCGAGCGCAGATTTCAATGACCTCCATCTCGGCACGACCGGCGCAGGCACAATCGTATCATTGGGGGCTGATCCGTCTGCCGCGCCCCTTAAGCGCAGCGGAGACGGCGGCATTTACGCGGTCGCCGACCAGATGGTGTGGCGTGGCAACGAGCAGAGCTTGAGCCTCTTCTTGCGGGGTGGCTACGCGCCACCAGATCGCAACCTAGTGTCCTATTACCTCGATGGCGGAGCAGCCTTAAAAGGACCGATTGAGGGGAGGCCTCACGACGTGCTGAGCTTCGCAGTAGCGTACGCGAAGATCAGTCCAGACGCGGCGGCAGCGGATCGGGATGCATCAGCCGTTGTGCGGAATTACGAAACAGTCTTTGAGCTCGATTACTCGGCGCGCGTCGCGCCGTGGTGGACCATCCAGCCGGACATCCAGTACGTCGTCCATCCCAACGGCGGCCAGAGCCCGACCGATCCTACGCAGCGGATCGGGAATGCCTTCGTCACCGGCATTCGGAGCACCGTGAAATTCTAGAAGCTTTCACCCGCGTCGAAACGTCGGTGCAGACTTGCTGTCGCAGGCGTATTTAGTCGTATCCGCTTGCGAAAGCGCTGTCGGTCTCGATGATGGCGTCAAAAGCAGCCGCTCCCGATAAGGGAGAGCTTTCTGTTGCAATAGCCGGTGCTGCGGACCAGAATCGCACATCGATTCAGGTCCGGCACATGCCGCTCAGGTTTCCAGCGTTGGATTAGCCGGAGCGGAATCTCCCGGATGTCGTCCTGGCCGCTGCGGCAGGATGAGGACGCAGGCTACGATGAAGACCGCAATCACCGCCGAGGCTAGCGGCCGGCTCAGCGCCAAACCACCATCGTGGACGGGCTTGTCCAGAAGGTCACCGACAGTGGCCCCTAGCGGCCGGGTTAGAATGAACGCAGCCCAAAAAAGGAAGACGCGCGAGACGTTCGTCGAATAGTAGAGGAGCGCGAGAACGGCCAAACCTGCGGCGAACACAAGCACGCCTCCACCATAACCAAGTCCACCGGTGTCCGCGGCCCAGTCGCCTAATGCAGTGCCAAGCGTTTGGGAGAACGTGATCGTGATCCAATAAAAGATCTCGACTCTAGGCGTCGATACCGTTTGAACATTGATCGAGCCAAGCGTGAAATACCAAAGCGCGAGTGAGCCCAGGACGCACGCCAACAGGATCGAAGTGCCGCCTGTATATCCAATGCCGAGAGAACGATCACAGAGGTCTGCCAACGCTGTACCGACAGTTGTGGAAGCGACGATTGCAATCCAGTAAATCCACGGGTTGAACTTCCTCACGGCGATCTGTGCAATGACGGCAGCAATAAAGACTGCCGCGAATATCGCCGTTCCGATCAGATAGCCGCCATTGTGCGGATGGATGTCGGCGTGAAGCCAGGTCATTGTCACGCTGTCGCCGCCGGTTTCGCCGAGGGTCGTGGCAGCGATTTTGATGATCCAGAATATAAGGGTGACTTCCGGGACCTTGCTTAAGATTTCACGTGTCGTCATTTGTTGCATGTCAGTTCCTGTTCAGTCGTAAATTCGTCCGTTCTCATGCCGTCCCCGAACCTCTTCCAATGGGTATGTCGAGCGCAATCGACAAGCCGGGCTCGGTGTTCGTTGCTTCGACAGTGCCGCCGTGAAGCTCCACGACAGCCTTCACCAAACTTAGTCCCAGCCCGCTTCCGGAGACGTTCCTGGCGTTCGTCCCCCGGTAGAAACGTTGAAAGACCTGCGGGAGTTCGGCAGCCGGGATGCCCGGACCCGTGTCAGTGACAGAGACGCTGACGTGATCATCGTCGCGGCCGAGCGCGAGCGTGATCGTGGTGCCG
>DASZZA010000745.1:0-5914 GCA_035545135.1 Lacipirellulaceae bacterium
ATGTCGCTTCTCATCAAAAACGGCCAGATTACCACGGCGACGGATCAATACGTCGCCGACATTTTGTGCGAAGGCGAAACCATCGCCGCGATCGGACACAACCTCTCGGTACCGAATGGCGCCGAAATTATCGACGCCACCGGCAAGTATGTGTTCCCAGGATTCATCGATCCGCACGTGCACATTTATTTGCCCTTCATGGGCACCTTTGCGAAGGACGACTACGACTCGGGCAGTCGAGCGGCACTCGTCGGCGGCACGACCACGCTCATCGAAATGTGCTGCCCCAGCCGGCAGGAAGAAGCAATGGACGGCTTTAACCTGTGGATGTCGAAAGCCGAAGGCATTTCCGCCTGCGACTTCACATTCCACATGTCGGTCTCCAAGTTTGACGCCTCAACCGAAGAACAGTTGCGGCAAATCGTCAAGCGCGGCGTCGCCTCGTTCAAAATCTTTCTTGCCTACAAGGGCTTTTTTGGCCTCGACGACACCGAACTATTCCACGCGCTACGGCTAGCCAAGGAACTCGGCGTCATTGTGACGGCCCACTGCGAAAACGAAACGCTCGTGGCGGAACGGCAGAAACAGCTAATTGCGGAAGGAAAGACTGGGCCAGAATGGCATGAGCCGTCGCGGCCCGTTCGGGTCGAGGCCGAGGGCGTGCATCATTTGATGACGTTTGCCGAAATGACGGGCGCCCACGTTTACATCGTTCACACCAGCAACAGCGACGCGATCTGGGCCGCCGCGGCGGCCCGACAACGCGGCGTTCACGTGTGGATCGAAACGGTAGCTCCGTATCTGGTGCTCGATGAAACGTACGCGCAAAAGCCGAACTTCGAGGGCGCCAAATATGTGATGTCGCCGCCGCTGCGGGCCAAGCGCCATCAGGACGCGATTTGGAACGCGCTGGCCTCGCGCACTGTCAGCACGGTCGCCACCGACCATGCGCCGTTCGATTTCAAAGGCCAAAAGGAAATGGGCCGCAAGGACTTCACCAAAATCCCCAACGGCATCCCGAGCATCGAAGATCGAGTGAACCTGGCCTACACCTACGGCGTGAAGCGCGGCCGAATCGATCTGAATACGTTCGTCGATGCGTGCAGCACGCAAGCCGCCAAGCTATTCGGCTTGTTCCCGCGCAAAGGCACAATTGCACTGGGCAGCGATGCAGACCTGGTGGTCTACGATCCCGATTACCGGGGCAAAATCTCGGCCAAGACACAACAAATGAACGTCGATTACAGCGCGTTCGAAGGTTGGGAGCTCGAAGGGCGACCGAGCATCGTCACGGTCCGCGGCAAGGTGCAAGTTCGCGACGGCAAGTTCGTCGGCGAGCTGGGCCACGGCAAGTTTCTCGCCCGGCGTCCGACGCATTAATGGCTGAGAAGCCTCAGGCGCAACTTGGAGAATTAAATGTCTGCCCATGCATTGCCGATAATTGCCGGCGCCGGACCAACAGGGAAGGGGGCCGCACTGTTCCTTGCGCGAGCCGGCATTGCCGCGCGAATTATCGACATTGCCCCCGAGCCGTCTCGGCAATCCAAAGCGCTCGCCGTCAATCCAAGAACGTTGGAGGTTCTCGAACCAACGGGTGTCACCGAACAAATGCTTGCCATCGGACTGAAAATTCGCAAGGCATGCCTGCGCAGCGGTGGCAAAATAGTCGCGGAGCTGCGCTTCGACCAGCTTTCTCCCAAGTTCCCTTTCATGCTCGCCCTCTCGCAAGCGGTTACCGAACGACTGTTGGGCGAAGCCTTGGCAAAGCTGGGGCGCCACGTCGAACGGGGCATCGGATTGGCAACGTGCATCAATTCGGCGGACGGGGTACAGGCCGATTTGCAAAACCAGGCGACGGGCGCTACCGAGAGAATCACTTGTCCCTGGCTGCTCGCCGCCGACGGCGCTCATAGCGCAGCGCGCAGGTCGCTTGGAGTTCATTTCACGGGATCGAATTTCGACTCACCATGGTACCTGGCCGATTTGCCTTTGCGAACGTCATTGGAAGCCGATACGGCACATGTGATTTTTGTGCCGGGCGGGTTTGTTTTTGCTATTCGCGTCGTTAGCGACGATTCGCCGGCCCACGCCGAAACACCGCTGTGGCGAGTCATCAGCAGCCTGCCGAATCCGGTCGAACAGTTGAAAGACGCCGAGCCGGCCGGCCAACCCGTTTGGGAATCCAGCTTCCATATTGCCCATCGAATCAATGAGCATCTGCAAGTCGGCAGCGTGTACTTCGCCGGCGACGCGGCCCACGTGCATTCGCCTCTCGGCGCCCGCGGAATGAATTTGGGCCTCGAAGACGCCTGGGTATTTGCTCAACTGGCCGCAAGCAACCAGCTCGCTCGTTACGGGGAACTCCGCAAGCGAGTCGATGGCCGCGTCGTGCGTCGGATCGAACAAATCTCACGCATGGTAGTTTCTGACTCGATCGCTATGCGTCTGATCCGCAAATTGTTCGCACATTGGGGACTGAAGATTCCGCTCGTCCGTCGCCAATTCATGAGAACCGCGGGCGGTTTAGACCACCCGCTCGCACTGCGTTAACGGTTGCTGTAGCAGCTATTTCGGCGTGGCCATTCGATGTTCAGGCTGGTTGTCGAACGTTCGCTTCGACATCGACTTGGCCGCGCCAACATGCGCTAGTTGGAGCCCTATCCGTCCGCCCTCTCCCATTAGGAGAGGGCAGGGTGAGGGTGCATGATTTGCCAGCAAATCGCCCTCACCCCAGCCCTCTCCCGGTGGGAGAGGGAGTAACGGAATGGGCTCTTAGGGCGAAATCGGCCGCCATCACGCGGTTTTTGCCGCACAGCGGGCTACTGGGTACGCCCGGTCGCCCCGTCGCGGCACACCACTTGCGTCCCGCGTATTGTCGCGGTCGTACCGCATTTGTTCGACGGAAATGTTGGGGCGCACACATGTGGTGGCGCCTGTCACGGCAACAAAGTTACCGAGGAGTATTACGATGAAGATCAAGACCAACGCCTGGCGCTTCGCACTTCCCGCATCGGCTGCGATGGCCATGCTCATAACAGTTGGCTGCAGCCAGGGCACGACCAAAAAGGACGTCGCCAACGCGCAAAAAAATGTGCAGGAGCAACAGCAGGATACGGCCCAGGCCCAAAAGGAGGGACAACAGAACATTGCGGAAGCTCAACGTAACGCCCAAGAGCGCACGGCCAACAAGCCGGTGACGCCGGAGGAACAGAACGAAGCGCAACAAAAAGTAGCCAACGCTCAGCAAAAGGCAGCGGAGAATGTTGCGCAGGAGCAGCAGGAAACTCGAGAGGCGCAAACTAAGCTCGAAATCACGCAACAAAACTACCAGGCCACGCACGACCGCGACGCTTACGTCAAGGATGTCAACCAAAAGCTGGCGAACTACAAGCAGCAGATCGACCAGTTGAAGCAACAGGCCAGTTCGGCGCAAGGCGCCAACAAGCAAGCTCTCCAGCAACAGATCGACACGGTGCAGAACCAGTACGACCGGGCGCAGAATGCGCTAGATAATCTCAAGGACGCCAACGTCAAAGATTGGC
Source organism: Lacipirellulaceae bacterium (assembly GCA_035545135.1). Classification (GTDB taxonomy): domain Bacteria; phylum Planctomycetota; class Planctomycetia; order Pirellulales; family Lacipirellulaceae; genus JABDGM01. Next base: position 3,543 of record DASZZA010000745.1, read on the forward strand.
AGGCCCATCAGAACAATGTTCAAGTGGCGCTGCGGCAACTGGACAATAGCATGCAAAGCATCCGCAGGTAATGGAATCGTTTGTTAAGCATCGCTCGCCGAGCGTGGGTCTGCAGCGACTTTCGCTCGGCGATTTTGTTTCGTCCGGGCAGGTGCCATGCTCTCGCCGCAGCAGCGGCGTTGAGCATGTTTGCGAGTCATGCTTACCGGCTACGTCGTGAAAGCATGCCACCCATCCCCTACATCGAAATTGAAACGCTCACTAGCCTCGCGCCAACTCTTCGGTCTGTTTCACGAAATCCTCGCCCTTCCATTCGGCGTCCGAGCGAATCGCTTTCTTCCGGTCGTGTTCGGCCTTCTTGGCGGCGCGGGCTTCCGCCTGACGATGCACCAGGTCGGCGTGCGTCGTAAAGTACTGCACGCTGTAGCCCTTGAAATCAGCGAGCCGCTCAAACTTGTGCTTCTCCATAAAGGCCAAAAGCTGATCCTTCATAGCGTGGATGATGGGATAGCCGAATTTCATCACGCCGGTGCAAACCTGCACGGTGTCGCAACCGAGCAAAATAAACTGGGCGGCGTCGTTGCCCGTTTCGATGCCACCGATGCCGCTGAGCGTGCGTCCGGGGAATTCATTCTGAATCACCTTTGCAATCTCCATGCACATCCGCAGTGCGATCGGCATCACGGCCTGACAGGAGTAGCCGCCAGGCGTCGTGTAACCTTCCACCGTCGGCTCCGGGCGTAGCGTTTCGAGGTCGACGCCTAATACGCTGCGAATCGTGTTGATCGCGCTAATGCCGTCGCAACCGGCGCGGAGCGCGGCCCGCGTGGGGTCCTCGATGTGGGTGACGTTGGGCGTCATTTTCGCCCACACGGGCTTCTTGGCCACCTCCATGACCCAGCCGCAAACTTCTTCCAAAATGTCTGGATTTTCGCCCATTGCCGCGCCCATCTTGCGCTCGGGCAGCCCGTGCGGGCACGACATGTTGAGCTCGAACGCATCGCACCCTGCATCCTGGCACCGCTCGACGATTTCGTGCCAGGCGTCGCGGTTGTATTCCTCCATGATCGACGCGATAAGCACGCCATCCGGATACTTGTCTTTGACCTGTTTGAACTCCTCCATCCAGGTTTCAAAGCTGCGGTCGGAGATAAGCTCGATGTTCTCCCAACCATAAATCTCGCCCGACTCGCGGCTCCGCAACCGCGCATACCGTGGCTGCACGTTGATAACTTTTCCCGCATCGAGACTGACCGTCTTACAAATGACGGCCCCCCAACCTTCATCGAGCGCTTTGCCAATCACGTTCGCATTGGTCCCCGGCGGGCCCGATCCAATGACGAATGGATTCGGGAATTTCAAGCCATTGACAGTTGTTTCAAGAGTGGCCATGTCGCCAGCCCCCAGAAGTATCACGTTATTGACTGCCGGCGTTGCATTTCCATGCTGTGATTAACCACAGCAGGCAGCAGATGACGGAGAGTAGAAGCGGCGCGATGATCAGCACCGAATAATTGCTCCCTTGGTACTCGCGCCCAACACCAAAGAGTTTATAAAAAACTTCGCTTGGCGGACTTGGAACACCCACCGGTGTCTTTCCAACCCACGTCAAACCGGCAATGAACAACCAAAAGTTGGCGGCAAGAAAGTACCTTGGCATTGCGCGTTTGTCCTCGCATCAGTTTGTGGACACGGCTACATAATCGGAAATCGACGTTGGTGCTGGGATCGGCAGGCCAGCGCGGCGCATGCCTTCAAAATGGAAGTCCAGTGCTTTTTGAATCATCGATTTGACTTCATCGAGGGTATCGCCGCAGGATACGCAGCCCGGAACGTCCGGCAGATACGCGCTGTAGCTGCCGTCGCTTGCTTGCTCAATGATTACAAGATACTTGCCGTTCACGTTCCGTTATCCTGAAGTCCTGATTGTTTCAATATACTCTTGAGCGTTCCGGGAGGCACCTCGCGAGAAAGCTTGCCGCCGGCCGGCACGGTAACTTTACCAATGCGAGTCGGGTGACTGAATTGCATGTGGCTCCCTTTCGTTCTTTCGTGGACCCAACCTGCCGCTTCGATCTTCTTGATCAAATCGCGGTATTTCATCTTGGCGCTATCTCCCCCAGCACCTCATCCAGCATCGCCACCAGATAGTCCGCATCGTCCTTCGTAATGCACATCGGCGGCTTGATGCGGAGCGTGTTGCCAAACAGGCCGCCTTTGCCCACCAACACGCCCCGTTCTTTCATGCGTTCCACGATGTCGGCCGTTTCGGTGTTTGCCGGCTCCTTCGTCGCTCGGTCGCGTACTAGCTCGACGCCCAGCATGAGGCCGAGGCCGCGCACTTCGCCGATTATGTCGTGCTTATTCTGTAG